>CAMCXA010000002.1 GCA_945883115.1 Alsobacter soli | reverse complement strand
GATCCGGAAGGATTTAAGGAAACGGCGGATAACGCAGATATGCCGGATCATCGGCAAGAAGCGTGCGCTTATGAATGGGAGAGCACCTTAAATTCATGGAAAAAGACGATCGAAGTTCACTATGTTTCGGACGAGGAAAGTCAGACAGCCCAGATCTCCATTGAATACGAGAAGCCCAATAAAAAGCATCTTAAAGTAGCGGGTTTACTAAAAGCTGCAGGAATAATCGACGACGTGGTCGATGAAATCGAAGGTACTTTTAAAATTCCGAACGATATCTCTGTCGTTGTCAAAAACTGCGATGAGGAAAACGCCTTTTGGTTTGCGAGTGATCATCAAATCACATTTTGCTACGAATTAGCTGAAAAATACTTAGTAAGTGCGCAGTCAATACAGATTTTGGCGGAAGAATGAATGCTGTCAGCATGCCTACCCATGGATCATTGTAGTGTGGATTTTTAAATAAATTTGCAAATGATTGACAGACTAAAGCATAGATCAAATCACGATCTCATTTTAGTGTCACTACATTCAAAAGCCAAGTTATCGAGAATGTCGTGTTAAACGACAGTTTTAGATCATCTCAACCATGACCGACGTCGAACTTGTAAAAATTTAGGGGGCTGACATAGATAGCAGAAAAAAGCTATTTATATCACATGGTTAGGCAAAGGCGAAAGAGCCGGCTTCTTCCAAGTATTCAAAGCAAGTTACTTGAGCAATTTGTGGCTGGTGTTTCGGCACGATTTGACATTTCCAATTTTACTAATATTTTATGTAATGTGTTTTCAAAGTATTGGTGAGAGTTAATGCCATGAAGTTTAACCTATATAGGTTGATAATAGTATTATCGTTTTTACTTCACGGTCTCACATTAAATTGGGCCTATGCGGGCGATTTGCCGAAATTGCCGAAACCTTACGTTTCAAGGGGGTTGCGAGCTGTTGTGATGCCGATCGATCAGGCCGTCAGGACGGCATTTAATCTCTCAACCCGCGCGAGGCGGGGCGTTGTCGTTGTCTCTGTTGAGCCGAACGGCCTTGCAGCAAGAGAGGGGTTCGTGCCTGGTGACGTAATTGATCAGGTTCATGATCGAAAGTTCAGATCACCAATCGAGATGGACGAAATTTTAGCATACTGGGCAAAAAACAATCGGCCTGAGGCAAAGATTTCATATTATCGGGCTGGCAAAAGGCAATACAAGCAATCCAAAGTGGCATGGGATCTTTTCAGTTTGGCAGTCGATCTGGCCACCGTCGGTCGCTGGACAAGTTGGACAAGCGGCTACGGATTTAGCTACGCGGATTATTATTCTTATAATTCTAATTACATTACGCAGTCCTATTCGTCGTCATGGACAACGATCAGCACCACGATCGAGTCAAAATCTTTTCAAGAAGAATACGCCGATGACGATATGGATGATGATGGCACTCCCGACACACAGGACATCGACGACGATAATGACGGAATTCCCGATGGCGAGGACACTGACGAGGGAAATGACGGCATCGATGATGCGGCCGAAGAAGACCAAGACTATGACGGCACTCCGGATGCGGACGATAATGACGACGATAATGACGGCACTACCGACGAGCAGGATATTGACGATGACGGCGATGGCATCGATGATGCGGATGAAGATTCAGACACAGCGGATGCTGGCGATGACAGCGGTGAAGACGGTGGCGGCGAGGACGATGGCGGAGGTAGCGATGACAGCGGCGGTGGCGAAGAGCCCCCTGCTGAGGAGTGAGAAGCCTTCTTCATGAGCGGCGCTTGGGGAACAAAGATTCTCCAAGTGCTGCTTAGTTTCTTGAAAATTTACGGAAAAGCGTTCGACAAAACAGCACTAACCCACTTGTCGTTTTTGAAACGAATTAAGTGTTTGCCGAGAATTTATTCTTTTGGGCGGCTTGAGATTGGTTTTGTTTTATTTAGTCAAATTTTAGTAACAGTAGCTAACTTATTTGCTGGGATTTACTGATTTAGATCGCTTCCCTCGACAAAGAGGATGTTCAGATCTTCTTTCGGTATATAATCTTTAACAGTTGCTTCGAAGCGTAGCGGCCCTGTCTTTCGGATTGGCAGATCCGTGCAGAGCGAGAGGATCTGTTTACCTTCATGAGCGCGCCCGATGATCGCGGCTCGGTTCTCGAAAAGATCCATTATCATTTCCGTTGGGGCAGGGTCGATGCGGCCTGTATTTTTTCCCAAAGTCTCGCTGGCCTCGCCCTTGCCGCCCTGAAGAGTCAGGTGAAAAGTTTCAATAGGCCCCTTCCAGTTGCGCGCCGTTTGAAGAATATATGAGAGCGTGTGGCCGCTCAAATAGCCGTGTACGCTTTCATCCTTCGCCATTTTGCGGATCGCGCGCTTTGTCTGGCCGTCAATGCAATATCCCGTCTCGGGATCAGGATGCCCCGATCCCCTAATCTCGTTTGATGTACTCGTATCGATAAACTGCGATCCGATAATCGGTCGGTAGGTATGCTCCACAATAGTAACCCCCTGAGGAAAGGTTTGAACCCAGTGGAAGGTCACATTAGTCTGCCATGCCAGTCGATATAGAGGACCACCTTCTTCAGTCAGCGCACCCAGTTTTTTGAGCTTGGCTCTCGTCCGCGCGTCAAGAGCCCTCGGCTCGCGGTCAGTTTGGGGGACATAATCAGCTTCGAAGAGGCCCGGTCGCAACAAAAGGTCTTCACCGCCAATTTCACGCAACGCCGCTGTCAAATCGGTGCCATCAGGCAAGATCGCCCGGATTTCTGTCTCGGGCTGAACGCCCTCGCCGTTGACGCTCACGCGGAAATCAATGAAGTTTGAGCTTCTCCACGGGGTGATTGCGATGTTATGGCCGCCCGCCCGGCTATCGAGACCGGCGGGTGTCCAAGTCGGAATTTCCGGCAGAGGAAAGGCCACCCGGAGGGTGACGGGCTTTCCGGTATCATTACGCATTTCATAGCGAACGTGAACGCCGGACAGGGAGAGAAAAAGATCCTCCCGCTGCATCGTAATGGCGTTGTTTTTGACGAGAACGATACCGCCTACAGCAAGCTCCGAACTCGAATCATTGGCAAGTGCATGGCCTCCGAGCAGAACAAAGGCGGTGTGTATCAGGAAGGGCTTGATCGGCATGGCTGATGACTATTCTCCTGTGAACGACGCCTATCGGCATGTTGGGCGCGCGTGGGCGACGTGCAAGCGTTTAAATGCTCGGTCAGGCAAGGATGATGTGGGATCATTTTGTTACCAGGCCATGATATTTCAGTATTTCCAGACGCAATATTCGGGATTGGAAACCAGCGTGCTGGTCGCCTTTTGGTTTCCTTCCAGTGCTTTTTTTGCGAGATGAGCACAGCGGGAATTCGGCTGCAAATTAATATAATTCGCAACATTGTCGGCGCAGGCATTGCAAAGTCCCAATTCACCGAGTTGATCGAGCAGATTATGTCGCAATTTGGATTCAGTAGTCATGATTGAACGGATCAATTTGAGAGAAAAATATTCGTAATCGTCATCTTCGTCTTTTTTTGGGCCAATCGAACAATTCAAAAGGTGCAATGCTTCAACAGGATTGCCGACTTTGACGTTGTCTGCCGGATAGCAATAGCCTCCGTGACTACAAAATTCCGCCAACCCGGTTCGCTTATTTAATCTATATTGGGAAATCCCAGTAAGAATATCATCGCGCTCAAGGATTGAGTCCGCGTTTTCGACTGCCGCGACAGGATCTATGACAATTGCCTGACAAGGGGCTCCCGCAAGAAGAGGCGCCCCCGAGTAAATGGCAAGTAGCATCCCTGCCAGCATGATAAGGGCTGATCTAATCGGGGCTAATTTTGTCATTTCTTTTTGTCTCGGATGTCTTCATTGTTAGCGGATCCGAATTTCCAAACTGCATGTCAAAAACGATCCGTTAAACTTCAGATTTGCTATTTGTGGGTCGCTTGCGCGCTTTCTACTTTAAGAGCTTCGTCTTCATTATCGTCGAGAATAATCAGCTTTCGATAAAGATCAATTTGGGTCTTGTTGCCCTCCTCATCAGTCAAGTAAACTGACCATTCATCAAACGAGTCTTCCATATAGTTGATTGGGCTCTCGCCATTATCAAAACGCTCGACCCATATACGATCGTTCCCCTGAACCCCTTTGAAATAGAGGCTGCCGCCCTCATAAGTGACCTCGCTCACATTGTCGCCTTTCACGGATGTCAGCGATGAGCCTTCACCGCCACGAACGCCGATTACTATCGACTCTTCTGGTGGCGTGTTGGCTCCGGACTCCGAAGGTGTTTGTTGTTGCGTGCCGGAGGTAGCGTCCTTCTGTGGCTCGGCCGATGGAGCAGCCGCCTTTGGGGCTGATGCGTTCTGGCTTGCGGCTGCGGCGGAGGCCTGTTCCACAAGTGTTTGAAAAGCACCCGCACGCGTGCCAGCATAAGTGACAGCAAGCCCGAGACTCTTTGCGGATGAATCTGGTGTTGGTGCGTTTTTGATATCTTCTATTTTTAGCGGCTTAGGTGGCGCTAATGAAATCGTTACTGGCCCTTTGACTGACTTCCAGTCGGTCAAAAAAGACGCGATAGCATCAGCTGATGCCGCTGAGTCCGGCCCAATACCCTGAATTAGCGCGCCAGCCATCACTGCATAAAAACCAAACATTGCTTCAGGCGTTGTGCCGATTGCTTCACTGCCCAAGGGAAGGTAAGTGGTCAGTAGCCCGTGATCATCGAACGTCAATTTCGAACTCTTTATGGCTAACTGATCGGGTACTTTCGAGAAATCTCCATCCACTGGAATAACAACATTATCCAACGTCAATTCAAAGCTGAGCATGCCCTTGTCTTTGACCTGAAGCTCCAACTTGCTCAGTGTGAATGTCTTTGCCGCGACATCAAGACGATACTCTAATTCAAAATTATATATATCCGGTTTAATGCCCTTTTTTGCCAATTCATCCTGCACGGAACCGGAGTAAGAAATACCCTGCAGAGATATTTTTACGAAATTGGGCGGATTTAATTTTTTTTGCGTGTCGGCCAGCGAAAGTTGGCTGAAGTCGAATTCACTGACGATCACCTGCTTGATAGAGATAGTTTCAGGCTTGCCGGATGGGTTACCATCTTGCGGCGGGGTGGTGATAACCAGATCATCAAGCGTGAAACCGGTGTCGCCTTTGGGGGTTGCGTTTGTGTACCGGATTTTTGTGTTTGTATTTTGTAAATCTGGTTTCAGGGCGAGCAAATTCGATTCGAATTTTTGCAACCCGTTGGGAGTTTGTGCCAAAATATTATTTGTACAAAAAATTGAGATTATAAATCCGAGCGCAAATGAGCGTAAAACATTTATACCACTATATATTTTCATGTAATCGCTCCAGTACCAGTTTGTATAATCGTTTGATAACTGATCTACATTATACGTCGAGTAGATCTTCGATTCGTTCCTATTTCATAAACTAGTTTTGACATATTTTTTGAATTTGTACATAAAATATAAGGAAGATATGGCCTGCCCCCTGAAAAGTGATCCTCCCTGATGTATGGCTTTTGAGCCGATGGAGGACGGAAGAATGAGCAAGAAGAGACATAAGCCGGAAGAGATTGTCGCCAAGCTTCGACAGGTTGAAGTTCTGACGGCACAAGGGCGACCGGTTGCAGAAGCCATCCGATCGATAGGCGTGACGGAAGTAACATATTACCGATGGCGGTCTGAGTATGGCGGCTTGAAGGGCGATCAAGTGAAGCGCCTGAAAGAGCTAGAAGCCGAGAACAATCGTCTACGTCGAGCGGTCTCTGATCTGACCATCGAGAAGTTGATCTTAAAGGAAGCAGCATCGGGAAACTTTTAAGCCCCGCACGTCGCCGTGCGTGTGTGGAGCTTGTGGTTGCCAATCACGGCGTGTCGGAGCGGCTTGCTTGCCGTGTTCTGGGGCAGCATCGATCGACACAGCGCAAGAAGCTAACGAAGCCCGATGATGAGGTGGCGCTGACTGCCGACATCACGTCGCTCGCTACCCAATATGGTCGCTATGGCTATCGCCGCATCACGGCGATGTTGCGGCAAAGAGGCTGGCGGGTGAACGCGAAGCGGGTGGCTCGGATATGGCGGCGAGAGGGGCTGAAAGTTCCAAGCAAACAGCCAAAGCGTGGGCGCCTGTGGCTCAACGATGGATCGTGCATCCGATTGCGACCTGAGTATCCGAACCATGTCTGGTCTTATGATTTTGTCGAAGACCGTACTCATGACGGGAGAAAATACCGAATGCTGAACATTATCGACGAGTTCACACGGGAGTGCATGGCAATCCGGATCGGCCGGAAGCTAAAATCGACCGACGTGATTGACGTTCTATCCGACCTCTTCATCCTACGAGGTATCCCGACGCATGTTCGGTCAGACAACGGGCCGGAGTTTATCGCACAGGCTCTTCGTGATTGGCTCGCAGCTGTCGAATCGAAGACCGCCTACATTATGCCGGGTAGCCCTTGGGAGAATGGATATTGCGAAAGCTTCAACTCGAAACTTCGCGACGAACTTCTAAACGGCGAGATCTTCTACACACTGAAGGAGGCCAAGATCGTGATTCAAACATGGCGCGCATTACAACACCATCCGGCCGCACTCATCACTTCGATATCAACCACCAGCACCTGAGGTTCTGCAATGGCTGGCTCCGCAACACCAACAAGCTACTCCGGCCACCCAACGGCTGGCGCCAAATGTAATTCTGAACTAACATAACAACTGGATCGCCTCATTGGGTCAGGCCAATTTTCCAAATTGCAACAAATACTAGATCGGACAAGACAGACAAAACTCTCGGGGGGTGTAGGCCCCCGCAACCAAGTTTCAAAACGCCGTATCCCTCAGGGTGCGGCGTTTTATTATTTTTGGACCAACTCGTTCGCACCGCAACCGATCCACAGGATCTTTTGCCAGTAGCACTCACCTCGCATGTCAGAAGAAACCGGCCGCCGCCATCAGGCCCGTTCACGTCTCTTGGACCGACACTGCGCGTGAACGCCCAAACAAGGGAGATCCCACAAGGCTCTTCTGCCCCACGCGCGGTGTGATCGGCTTTTCCTTTAATCTGGTGATCAACCGCTTTTGGCTGATCTGCTCCGCCCCCGGAATCACGGCTTGCGGCCCTTCAAATTGATATGTGATCTTTGGGACGGCTTTGGGCTTTTCAGTGCCGGGAATGACAAACTGGAGACCGGCAGAAGTCTTCTCGACTTCGAACATATCCTTGGCCATTGGGTGCTCCCCAACCAGTGTACGCTATCCGTCAACGAAACACGCCAAATGCGCACCGGCAATCCTTGAGATCAAAAGGCACGGAAATTCGGGAACGCACCGGTGGAAAACTATCTTGGTGCCTGAACCAGCTTCGAAAAACTCGGACAGCAGGCCACCCGAGCGCCCGTGGTCTACCCCCTCAAAAGCCAAACATCAGGGAGGATCACTTTTCAGGGGTGGGCATGCCGCATCTGTTTCGCGCCATAAATCGACATCGGGCAAAACAGCCAAAACGTTCAAATAACCAGACCCAATGCTGACTGTCAGATGATACGGCGACGCAGCCACGCACCAGTTTGCTCGACGCAGATAACCAAACAAAAAATTAGGATAATGATCGTTGCCGCCACATCATATTCGAATAGATCAAACGCTACCTTTAGTTCAACGCCAATCCCTCCTGCGCCTACGAGGCCAAGAACAACAGAAGCGCGAACGGCTTTCTCGATACAGAATAGCGCGGTCGAAATGAAGCTGGGCGTTGCATCTGGAAATACAGCTGAGAATACAATGCCGGACGGGCGCGCGCCAATAGCGGCCAAAGCTTCGCGAGGCCCCTTGTCAGTCTCTTCCATCGCTGTGGCAAAGAAGCGGCCAGCGAAGCCGATCGTGTCAATCATGATCGTAAGAATGCCGGCTGGCGAACCAAGGCCGACCGTGATGACAAAAATGAGTGCCCAGACGAGGTCAGGTACGGTTCGGAACAATGCGATCAATCCCCGGGCAATATGCTTGATGATTGGATGCGGCGACAAACCTTCTGCCGCAAAGATCGCGATCGGGAGAGAGAAGATAAGCCCCAGCACCACACCGGCGACTGCCATCTGGAAAGTAACCAAAAGCGACCATAAAATACGCTCGATGTCCGAGATATTCGGCGGAAACATCTGGCTGAAAACCCGTATGAGTGCGGGTATGCCGCGATCGAACTGGGCAAGTGAAAACCCGGACGATTGGAATGACCAGAGCACAAATGCGAGTGCCGAACACCCAATTGTAAATGTAAGTATCCCTGGTCGCTCAAATCGAGCCGGCGTGTCCGGACGGTTCCAACTCATGCTGCAACCGGTTCCATGAAAAAGTCCTTGAGCTCGGCTGCTTTCGCGTTTCGACTAGGAATATCCATCATCACTTTGCCATGACCGAGACCAACGATCCGATCAGCATAGATTTGTGCGTGTTCCATATTATGCGAGACAAATAAGAGCGTTATGCCAGCCTCTCGCACGAGTTTGAACAAGAGGTCCATGACTTCCACGCCAGCTTTTGGATCAAGGCTGGCAACGGGTTCGTCTGCGATCACCAATTCCGGTCTTTGCATCAGCATACGTGCGATTGCGACCCGTTGCGATTGACCACCGGAAAGACTGTCGACACGTTGCCCTGCACGATCAGCAAGCCCCACACGTGCAAGACAATTCATAGCCTCGTCACGTAAGTATCCGGGTGCGCACCATTGGGCCCAGAGATGGGGCCCGGCATGGCGTCCTTGAGCACCATGAATGACGTTCGAAAGCACCGAAAGCCGTGAGACAAGATTGTGTCGCTGGAATACAAAGCCTACCCGTGAACGGAAGTGTCGAAGCTTTGCAGCTCCCAATTCACGCACCTTTTCTCCAAGCACCTCGATTTCGCCATTATCGACTTCCGTCAGGCGGACGAGTGCGCGCATGAGTGTTGATTTACCAGTTCCGTTTGCACCGATTATGGCAACCGATTCATCGTAAGGAACGGTAAAACAAAGTCGATCAAAAACCGGCGATGTGTCTCCGAACTGTTTCGACAGTCCGGAGACAAAAACCGCCTGGCGGGCGCCGGGTTCCCTTAAACTCAACTTGTCAAATCGCATCAGCCGCCCGCAAACTTGCTGAATGATTCGATGCCGACAGAGCGATACATTTGACGGATAATTTCGTAGTCCGAATCCCTGACGTCAGCGATAAACTTGCCACCGACGTATTTCCGGTTGGCATCGGTTGAGGTAACAGCTGCAAAGAGCGTTTCAAAATTGTTGGCGAATGCATCGCGAACCTTGGCAACAGTAGCTGCAGCAACGTCTGGCGAGGCAATCAGAACGTCATCGGGCAACGATTCGCTCTTGGCCAGAACAACCAACTTCACGTCCGGCATTTTTTCCTTAAACCGAGCTAAATCCGTTCCGTTTACCCCGATAGCGGCGATATCACCACGCTGCATTGCTTCGATACCGACATTCACTTTCACAAATAGCGGCTCGTAGTCCTTCGCATAAGTAAGGCCAGCCTTTTCTATGAGATAGCCTGGTCCAAGATGACGCGAGGTTGACCCGATTTCGTGAAAGGAAACTTTCTTGCCCTTCAGTTCCGTCAGTGCCTTGATGCCAGAAGCCTCGGTAGTCACGACATAGGAATTATAGTCAGGACGCTGCCAGGTGACCACGGGAGTTGCCTTGGTGCGTGCTTGGAAAACAATATATTCAGCAGGGCCGGTCAAAACGAAGTCAACCTGCTTGGCGGCCATGGCTTCGACTGCTGCGGTGCGGCCGGATACCGGAAAGAATTCAACCTTCAGGCCCGACACCTTTTCAAAAGCCGCCTTGAATGGACCGAACTCGCGTTGCAACGACTCCAAGCCGTCAACGTCCGTGATAGCAAGACGGATTGTATCCTGAGCAAAGGCCGGTAGAGCAAAAAGAACGGCGGCAGCGCTGGCACAAACCAATAAGGAACGGCGGGAACTCAACATCTCAAATCTCCTTGTGTGATCGTTCAATCACCTTAGAAGTCGCGATTTACAAAAAAATGACGTTTGCAAGTCACTTTTGTGACGCATAATTCTCTCGTCAGTGCGCGCGATCTTCTTGCCGCTTCCGAGATTGTGTGTGCGTCAACCTCTATGGGCAAACGCTTGATGCTCTAGTATTAAATGTTATTAATCAATAACTTAACAAGATTTATTGGCGGATAGCGGGACAGCGAAGACCGCTGTTTCCGAGGAATATCTTGTTGGCGGAAAACCCGGAACCGCAGATAAAAATGAATACTGCAAATACATGAAGTACAGGTCGCTTGCGACCTTATTGATAATGCTTCCTTCGCGGCAAAACACAGATTAGGGCGACGCGATGACGGAAATAGTATTCCTAAACGTCAAGTCTTAAAGACGGATACGTTCAACGAGCGATTTATAACACCAACTTACTTCGGAGTTAAAATGAGCGTTATCAATCCGTCACAGGAATCAGTCTCTATTTCATGGTGACTGAATAGACACCTCCAGCATTCACTCGGTTTGAGTACAAGGAATGGCATGGCAAAGAATCGGGAAAAGCGGCGCGATAAGTTTTTTCGTAATCAAGATGAAAGCAAAGTTGTTCAACTCTTCAAAAAATCCCAATCCATAAAAAAGAAGTTCGAAACTGAGCGAACCCCGCCTCCGATCCTTGCACTCACCTCGAAGCAGGCAGAATATCTCGGTCACTTACGAACCAGTGAGCAAGTTTTTGTTTTAGGCCCGGCAGGTACAGGTAAAACGTGGATGGCAGCGACCTACGCCGCCGATCTTTACCGCAACAGGTCGATTGAAAAAATCATCATTACTCGCCCTAATGTTCCGTGTGGCCGATCACTAGGATTTTTTCCAGGCTCACTCGAAGAAAAATTTGCACCTTGGGCCTTTCCAATTACCGACGCCATTCGCGACCGCCTAGGGACTGCGGTTTATGATGTCGCGGTAAAAAATGGCGATATTGAAGTTGTGCCCTTTGAAGTTATGCGAGGGCGATCCTGGAAGCGTTCCTTCATATTGCTTGACGAGGCGCAAAACACAACGATTGCCGAGATCAAAATGTTTCTGACCCGCATCGGCGAGGACTGCCTAACTGTCGTCAATGGTGACATCATGCAATGCGATTTAGAAAATGACTCTGGCCTGCGTAAAGCGATAGAGCTCGTTCGGCAGCGCAACCTGCCCGTTCCTGTTGTTGAGTTTTCACTAGAAGATATTGTTAGATCTGGGGTCTGCGCGATGTGGGTGCGAGCATTTGAAAGTTGAATCTCTCCCCCGCTGAAGTTGAACCAATCATTGGGTCGTTTCTTTTGCAGTTGAAGTATCGGGAAAGAGCTTGCAGACCGAACGAAAGCTCTTATTGTTGCTGATAACTGGGGAGATATTATCAATGAAACGCATATTTTTTGTTATTGGCGCTTTGGTTTTGAACGCCGGTGCAGCTTTTGCCTCAGATGAGCTTTGTGTGGCGCTGAAGGATACAGCTCTTTTTGCTGATGCTAAGCTTAAAAAAGAAGTGCGTCCTATCTTTCAGTTTGATGGCGCCCAGTTCAAGCCTGAAACGAAAGACGGCGCAGTGATGTATGGCATGGCTTATGATGTCCGCATGCAGCAAATGCTTGAAAAGGGCAGCTTTGTCCGCGCTAGCGACTGGACCTGTGAAGCTGCTGGTAAATCTGACACGTCAAAAAGTGAAAAAGAGTACGACGCCAATGCCGAAGCATGCCGGCTTGAGCTATCCGATACGCGCCTGACGGTCAGTGCAACGAGCCTTGTGTTCTACGAATCCTCTTGTGATGTGGTGGACGAGAAGGCCGGAGACGGCGGGGCCAGGATCATGTCACTCAATTGCTATGGATCCGGAGATGAGTGGTCTTTGCAGGGTGTGCTCAAAGACGTCAAAGGTGGTGGATTGTCACTGGAAATAGACGGAAAAGCTCAAATCTATGTGCCATGTGGCTCTTAGTGTGAAATAGCGGGCCGCATTATTGGCGATTATTCAATAACCGATCCACCGGATCGTTTACTCATGGCATTCTCTTCACCCCCGAAGGGGCAATTAAAGAAAATTCCAATTCTAAATTGCCTAATTTTATGGGGATAGGTCAGTTCAAAAAAATGGGCGAAGCCTTTGTTGTCGTTCACAAATGGCTTATCGATCGACTATTTGCCGCTAAAATCCGCCTCGCCCGCGCAATGACAGGTGCATCAACCATGTCATCGTCGACGGCGACAAGGGCTGAATCGTTGACCGAAGTAAGAACTTTTTTTGCCCAAGCTATTTCGTCCGGCGTTGGTGACATTGCCGTAAGTATCGGTCCAATCTGCCGCGGGTGAATAGCCAACTTGCCACGAAAGCCAAGACGACGTGCACGGGCAGCATCTTGCTCTGTAATTTCCTGATCAGTAAGATTGGTGGTCACGCCGTCAAGGGGGCCGGGAAGTCCTGCCAAGCGGGAGCGGAGAACAATTTCGCTACGGGCCGCAACCAATGAATCCCAATCTGGAGAGCAGTCGAGATCGACTGAATAATCGAGTGATCCGAAAGCGATAGCTGCGATATGTGGCGCGGTGAGCACTTGGACAAGAGAGCCAAGGCCTTTGGCACTTTCTATGAGAGCAATCACTGGCAGCGGTCGCCCCAATGCGCGGGACATGGCCGCAATACTCTCCGAAGTCTCTGCTTTGGGCAGCATGACAGCAGCAATATCGGCTGCCGACAAGGCAGCAAGATCATCGGCATGCCAGGCCGTGCCAGCTCCATTGATCCGAAGAATGACAGGAACGCTGCTGATATCATGCCGGCATGCGGCCTTGCGGGCAGATTCTTTCGACTGTGGTGCTATTGCATCTTCGAGATCAATGATGATCGCATCGGTGCCCGAGGCCGCAGCCTTAGCGAAAAGGTCGGGCCTGTCACCCGGTACGAAAAGAGGTGCAACCGGCACTATAAATGGCTTGTTCAAAGCGAGCCTCCGCCAAACTCGGAACGAACCTTGTCAGTGTCTGCGCCCAATGCCGGAACACGCAGTAGCGGTCCGATTTGGGGCGCCGGACCAGCCCGTGCGGGATAGTCTAAAAAACCGCCGGCCGTTTCAACTGTGATCCGGCGAAGTTCCGGATGCGCTGATAGCGCCGCCATGTCGCTGACACGCCCGAAAGCGATATCATAGCGGGTCAGTGCTGCAATCACATCATCCGCGTTCATCCGGGCGAAGACAACAGCAACACTCCGGTCGGTCTCGGCCCTGTGAGCAACCCGCTTCACATTCGTCGCAAAGTCTATATTTTCCGCGAGTGCGGCATCCTTCAGTACATCGCGTGCGAGGATGATCCATTCGCGGTCACTCTGGATCGAGATGAGAATATCGACGCCATCCTTTGTACGGAACACGCCATAAGGTGCGATGGAGGGATGGGCGAGGCCAAGCCGTTTGGGAGACTTTCCTCCTTCGTGTTGCAGGAGCGGAACGGTCATCAATTCAGCCGTCGCGTCAAACATCGAAAGGCGGAGATCAGCACCTTCGCCCGTCCGACCACGAATGATGAGAGCTTCGAGAATGGCTTCATAGGTTGCAAGACCCGTGGCAATATCGACGATCGAAACGCCAACGCGGGCGGGCGCTTCCGGCCCGCCGGTGACGGAGGCGAGGCCTGTTTCGGCTTGGATCAGCAAATCATAAGCTTTACGGTCAGCCGAGGGGCCATCTTCACTAAAGCCCGAGATGGATGCGATGATAAGCCAAGGATAATCTTGCCGAAGCCTTTCTCGCCGAAAGCCGAGTTTTTCCAGTGCACCGGGTTTTAAATTTTGCACCAGTACATCGGCCTTGGCGACGATGGATTCCAGCAGCGCGCAATCTTGCTCAAGACGCAAATCCAGAATGACAGATTCCTTGCCGCGATTCAGCCAGACAAAATACGAGCTTTCGCCTTTTGCCACAGCATCATAACCACGCCCGAAATCTCCCTCGGGACGTTCGATCTTGATCACCCGCGCGCCAGCGTCAGCCAGGCGGCAAGTGGCAAGAGGCGCGGCAACCGCTTGCTCCAGCGAGACAACAAGCAGGCCTTCAAGCGCACGCGACATTCAACATCCTCAATAACTGCGCGGCATACCAAGTACATGCTCGCCGATATAGGCGAGAATTAGATTCGTGGATATCGGCGCCACTTGGTAGAGCCGGGTTTCCCGAAATTTGCGCTCGACGTCATATTCCACGGCAAAGCCGAATCCGCCATGGGTTTGGATACAGGCATTGGCAGCAGCAAAGCTGGCATCTGCCGCAAGCAGCTTTGCCATATTGGCTTCCGCGCCGAAGGGTTGATGGGCATCGTGCAGGCTTGCCGCCTTGAAGCGCATCAAGTCTGCAGCTTCAACATCGATATGGGCCTTTGCGATAGGAAATTGAATTCCCTGATTTTGGCCAATTGGGCGATCAAAAACAACACGTTCGCCGGCATAACGGCTGGCCTTTTCGACAAACCAGCGCCCGTCACCGATACATTCGGCCGCGATCAGCACACGCTCGGCATTGAGCCCCTCAAGAATGGTTTTGAAGCCCTTACCCTCAAGCCCGATCAGATTTTCAGCGGGGACCTCAAGATCATCAAAGAACACAGTATTGGTTTCGTGGTTGACCATATTGCGGATAGGTTGCACCCGCATGCCACCCTTGAGCGCCTGTTCGACATCAACAAGAAAGACGGAAAGTCCGTCGGATTTCTTTTTGACCTCTTCAAGCGGCGTTGTTCTTGCCAGCACAAGCATCAAATCGGAATGTTGTAGACGCGATGTCCAGACTTTCTGGCCATTGATGATGTAGGTGCCGCCTTTTTTTACCGCCCGTGTTTTGAGCTTGGTTGTGTCTGAACCCGTACTTGGCTCCGTCACGGCCATGCTTTGCAAACGCAATTCACCCGCCGCAATGCGGGGCAGATATTTCTGCTTCTGTTCGTCGGATCCGGCTCGCAGCAGAGTGGACATGTTGTACATCTGGCCGTGGACCGCGCCCGAATTTCCGCCCGATCTGTTAATCTCCTCCATGATGATTGAGGCTTCAACAAGACCTAAGCCCGACCCCCCAAATTCTTCAGGAATAAGAGCAGCTAGCCAACCTGCCTTCGTCAGTGCATGGGCGAAATCTTCCGGATAGCCCCGCGCTTCGTCGATCCTTTGCCAATACGCGCCGTCGAACGCGCCGCATAACGCCCGCATGGCATCGCGCAATTCAACGTGATCATTGGCTGATGGAATGGAAATCGGCATAAAGCGCTCCTTGCCCGCATGGCGGTACTGGCTACGATCCCGCCCTTGCGGCCTTTACTGCCTTCAAAACCCCGACAATCGCGCGGTCTCTTTCGGCAGCCATGTCTTCAAAATGACGGCCTGCAGCGGCCTCATTACAGCCGTCAACCATACGGTCGCGAAGTTCCTGCGTGAGTTCCGGCGCCTCGAGCCTTGTCCAGGGAAGCTTCAGGGCGGGACCGAATTGATCAAGATTTGTGGCCATGCCACCTGCACCGCAAGCAACATGAAACGCCATGCATTGGCCCTGGATTGCGAGCCGCGGGGCAGGGCCGTTCATCAGCGCAATATCGATGTCCTGCGGCGTTGCCTCGCCATTCGCCACCATGTGAAGCGCTTCGCGCCACAGAGCTTCCTGAAGACGTGTGGCAACAAAGCCGGGTATTTCCTTCTTCATCACCAGCGGTGCCTTGCCTGCAAGGGCATAAAAATCATGAGCCCACTGCACCGCATCCGGCGTCGTGCGCTTGCCACCGATAATTTCAACCAAAGGCAGCAGATAAGGCGGGTTGAACGGATGCCCGACAACAGTTCGCTCCGGGCTGGGGCACATCGCCTGGATATCTGTCATCATCAGGCCGGATGTGCTGGATGCGATCAAAACACCATCCGGCACAAGTTCACCAAGCTTCTTGTAGAGGGCTTGTTTTAGATCTAACCGCTCCGGCGCACATTCCTGGACAAAGTCTGCGTTTTTGACAGCTGTAGCAAGATCATCCGTGAAAGAGAGACGATCACGCGATGCGCCCGGAGCAAGGCCTAAAGCTTCCAGACTGATCCAGGCTGTGTCAAGCACCTGGCGATATTTTGCCTCCTCGTCGAGCGAATGGATATAGGCTGTGACGTCATAGCCGCGTGCTAAAAAATGAGCCGCCCAGCCTGCCCCGATGGGGCCGCCTCCGAGACTTGCAACACGTTTTACATTTTCCGGTGACGGACGGGTCATGACTATCTTCCTTTAAACACGGGGTCGCGCTTCTCGACGAACGCCTTGACGCCTTCAGCCGCATCTTCGGATTTGAGCATCGACCGATAGATCGGCAAATCGCCCGTCCGCATTGTAACGAAGGTCTGCTCAAGGGGTTTGCATTCGATTTGGCGGAGTACTTCTTTCACGGTTTGCATTGCAAGTGGCGCCGATTTGGCGAGTTGTGCCGCCCAAGTCCGCGCTGTTTCCATCAATTGCTCGTAAGGAACAACTTTGTTGACAAGTCCGTAATGCGCGGCTTCTGCGGCGCCCATCCGGCGCCCCAGCAGCAGCATTTCCATCGCAATATTATAGGGTATGCGACGCGGCAGACGTTGAAGTGCGCCAGCATCCGGCACGATCCCCAAAGGCATTTCGGGCAGTGCAAATTCAACATGGTCCGCCGCGATCAGAAGATCGCACGCCAGTGCCAGTTCAAATCCGCCCCCGACAACCAGACCGTTCAGCGCCGCAATTACAGGCTTGTTGAGGTTCCAGTTTTCGGTCAACCCTGCAAACCCGCCATCTCCATAATCGCCGTCCTCCCACCAATTATCGAGTTTGGTATCGCCGGCATTGAGTGCTTTGAGATCCCATCCCGCGGAAAAAATCCGACTGCCTTCGGCCGTGATAATCCCGACACGCAGGTCCGGATCATCGCGTAACAAGGCAAAGGCCGCTCCGAGATCACGGCTCATGGCTTGGTCGATCGCATTGACCTTGGGCTTGTTCAGCTTGACCTCGAGAATATGACCGTTGCGAACAACTTCAACAAATGATGACATTGGAATTCCGTTTCCGTTCAAGCGAATGCAGGCATGACTTCTTTGATGAACAGCTCAAGCGAGCGCTTCTGCTCTTTCAAACCGAGGCCCATGCTGGCGTAATAGATAAACTCGTCGACGCCGAGTGCCTGATAGGGCTTCAGCTTGGCAATCACCTCGTCCGGCGTACCAAACATCAGGTTTTTTGAGAGCATCTGCGGATCATATTCGGTGCGGTTAGCCAATTCGTTGAGGGGGATCTGCTTGGGAAATCCGTCCTTCACATCGCCAAGGTTCTTGAACAGATTTTCAAACTGCCCCAGAACGCGCTGCACGGCCTGAACGGGAACTTCCCACTCCTCTTTCCGGTCATAAACCGCGGTATGGCGCATCATCGCAAAAATTGGCTTCGCCTTGCCGGGATTATTCGCCATAGCCTCGTCAAGTCGTGACTTGTAAAGTTCCGCCTCCGACATGTCGCGAGTCAGAGGCCACGACATAATGTGACACCCGTTCTTGACGGAAAAATCATAAGTGATCGGCGCACGCGCTGCCACCCAGATCGGCGGATGCGGCTTCTGCAAAGGCTTGGGCACCGAAGTCGAGGTCGGAAAATTCCAGAACTTGCCCTCATGCGCATAATCGCCTTCCCAGAGCTTCAAGACTGCTGGGAGCATTTCCTGCATATATTGCCAAGCATCCGACTGTTTGAGTCCGGGAAACATCCTGTCAAATTCGCGCTGATACGCTCCGGAGCCAATGCCGAATTCCAACCGGCCCCCGCTGATAAGATCAGCCATGGCCGCTTCACCCGCAAGCTTGATCGGATGCCAATACGGTGCGGCGACCACAGCAGTCCCCAGTCGGATACGGTTCGTATGGGCTCCCCACCATGCAAGCAATTGAAACGGATCGGGAGCAATCGTCATCTCGAGGGCATGATGTTCCGCAGACCATACAATATTGAACCCGCCCGCATCCGCCATTTGAACCATCTCGAGGGTATGGCGGGCAACTTCCTCCATGCCAATCTCGGCGTCCATACGCTCCAAATTGATGGCAAGCTGAAATTTCATCAAAAGAGCCTCCCTGTTACTGCGATTTGAGCACGCTTCTTCCGACAGTCGATCAAGAATTCATCGTTGGATGCTAAAATTTCGACATTCATATAAGATTTTCGACTAGTCTATTTTTCATAGCTTGCCTTCGGCTTCCAGAACCTTCCTTGCTGACCGAAAGCATTCCACTGCTTGCGGAACGCCACAATAAATTCCGACCACATGAATGATCGCCCTTATTTCCTCGACACTCACGCCATTTGTGAGGGCACCTTTACAATGCACCTCCCATTCGTGCATTTTTCCCAGTGCTGCCAGCATGGATAGATTCATCATAGAGCGCGTTTTGGCATCAATGGTGTCATCACCCCATCCAAACCCCCAGCACCATTCTGTCATGGCTTCTTGGAACGGTCTCGAGAAGTGATCAGCAGCCTCTAGATTTTTTTCAACATACTCGGCGCCGAGTGTGGCCTTTCGCTTACGGAGCCCAAGTTCGAATCTGTCCTTATCCATCTCATTCTTCTCCAAAATTGATTTTTGATCCTGTTCCCAACCGAACTAACGTGCTGTCTTTAACAAATTCGAGTTCTGGATAAAGGAATAAACCGTTCCCGGCCATGATGGTGACGGTTCGTTTTCTGGCCAACTTTGTCGATATTCACTTGGCTTTTTGCCAAATGACCCAAAAAAGCACGAGGAAAAATAAGACATTGAATTAAACCCGCACGCGACTGAAACATCCCGGATCGTCATCGGTGTCGTACTGAGCAAAACGCGCGCATATTGCAGCCGAACCAGCTTTGAAAACTGGACAATCGTGCAACCTGTATCACGATCGAACAGGCGTTCCAATTTGCGTTGTGAAATACCGATCTTGCGACAAATTCGTGGAACAGAGAGCGGCTCCTCGATGCTTGCTTCGATGAGTTGCATCGCAGCGCGCACATCCGGATGAATGCCGTCACTCAAAGAGCCAACGGTAATTTTCTGAAGCGCCTCCGGCGGCCGGTGGGGATGGTGCATCAACTGGCTTGCAATTTCTGTTGCCAATTGCTGACCATGCTGACGACCCACAAAATGAAGCATCATATCAAGTCCGGACGTCCCGCCGGCACACGTCATCAGATGATGATCGGTCGTGTAGAGTTGTTCGGATGCCACGACGGCAGGATACGTCTCCGTGAGACCCGCGAACATCGACCAGTGCGTTGTCGCTTTCAACCCGTCGAGAATCCCCGCTTTGGCGAGTACATAGGTCGCCATCTCTACCCCGATTAGTTGCTTGCCCTGACGTTTTTGACGCCTCAACCAAGTAAATAGAGTGGGATTTGAATACGTCTCGGCCCCCCAACTCGCACAGAGACTAATCGTATCGGGAGCTTGAGCATCCTTGGGGTCAAGCGCTCCGCAGCACACAGGAAGTCCGTTACTCGCCAAAACGTCACCGGGTTCGGTTGAACGAAAATCCCAAGTATATAGCTTTTCCGGAGCTAAATAATTTGCAATCCGCATCGGTTCGATGAGCGTCATCAATGCAAGCATATTGAACCGTGGGATAAGAACGAAACTAATGTGATGGGTGTTCGCGGGCATCCGTGTACCTCTCTCTACCCTTCTTCGTCATTATGACCTTCGCTGATCACGAACGACGAAAAATCAAAAATTCTGACGAAATACTCTTAATAGATCCTGCCAAAACGACAATTATTTTTTACACAAGAATGCAAATGAGGGCGGAATGATTTTTGGTGTATCATCATCTGCGGCAATCTCTCGCGCACTGTCGGGAGCGTAGAACGATGCAAGAATCAGAAACGGGAACGCGGCAAGGCCCCTCCCAATACTTGAAGATGGAATCGTCCGGTAAAAAATACGTCCGGCACGGCGATCTTGTGCTGCAGGGGCTCACAAAAAAATTTGGCTCCTTCAACGCCGTTGACAGTATCAATCTGACGGTAAGAAACGGAGAATTTCTAACGCTTTTGGGACCGTCAGGTTCAGGCAAAACGACTTTGCTGATGATGATTGCCGGTTTTGTTGATCCAACAGCCGGTCAGATTATTTTGGATGGATCAGACATCTCGAACCTCCCTCCGGAAAAACGCAATTTCGGGATCGTATTTCAGGGTTATGCACTCTTCCCGCATATGACAGTCGAAGAGAATATCGCTTACCCGCTCGAAGTGCGCCACCAGTCGCGCTCGATGATCTCCGAGCGGGTCAAGGAGATGCTCGACTTGGTTCAGCTTCATGGTCTGGGAAGTCGCTATCCGAGACAATTGTCGGGTGGTCAA
Source organism: Alsobacter soli (assembly GCA_945883115.1). Taxonomy (GTDB): domain Bacteria; phylum Pseudomonadota; class Alphaproteobacteria; order Rhizobiales; family Beijerinckiaceae; genus CAIUPE01. Next base: position 81,770 of record CAMCXA010000002.1, on the reverse strand, counting down.
CAGCAGCGGGTTGCTTTGGCTCGCTCTCTCGCATTTGGTCCCCGGATCCTGCTCCTCGATGAACCGCTCGGTGCGCTTGACAGAAAATTGCGTGTCGAGGTGCAGAACGAACTGAAGGATCTCCATTCGAGAACCGGCACCACCTTCATTTACGTGACGCACGATCAGGATGAGGCTTTGTCGATGTCTGACCGTATCGCGATTATGGATAGGGGGCAGATTGTACAGCTTGATGGTCCAACCGCACTCTATGAAAATCCGGTTTCCGTTTTTGCCGCAAACTTTCTCGGCAAGAGCAATTTTGTTCGCACGACAATCATGGATATCGACAAAACCGGTATGCAATTTCGGACAGGAGACTTCTTGATCCGACAGAAAATCCGGCAATCCGGATTGGCAATCGGCAACAAGGCGACCCTCGCCATCAGGCCTGAAAAGATCAGGATTTTGGACCCATCTAAGTCGGAGAAATTTAATAACAGCACGAACGCAGTTATCCGGCGTATTTCCTACTTCGGGAATGTGCTGGAGATCGAGCTCGTTGCGCCATCCATCGGAGAGATCACAGCAAGTGTTCCCGCCTGGCAGTTTCAGGGAAGTCATTCTCCTGGCCAGTCGGTCACATTATGCTGGGATGAGGATGCTGCCGTCATCGTGAGAGACGATGACGCAGTTGGGGAGACCTGAGACACAGAGAAAGTCCAGGTCGTAAAATGGTCGGGGTAATTGTGCCTCGTCCACCTTAAAGGGAGGAATGAAGATGCAAGATAAGAGATTTATGCAAGAAATGGCGGTAGAAGCCGCTACTGCATTCCAGGCTGGAAAAATGGATCGCCGAACGTTTCTGACGTTTTGCGGTCTTGCTGGCGTAGCCACCTTAGCCGTGACAACGGGCAATGCGGAAGCAGCTGCCAAGGAAATCGTGATGTGGAACTGGGGTGGCCAGTCGGAAGCCTGCCACGCTAAAGCAATCGGAACACCCTTCACCGCCGAGACCAAAATCCCGCTTAAATTCGACACATCAGGCCCGTTGCAAGGCAAAATCAAAGAAATGGTCGATTCCGGCAAAGTTACCGCTGACGTCTGCGACGCCGACGGTTTCGACGCGATTGCACTTGGCAAATCTGGCCATCTTGAGCCGATTGACTACACGATTGTAGACAAGAAGCGGATCAAGGAAGGCTTTGCACTTGAGTATGGCGTGTCCGTGATTTTCTACGGTTACGCTTTCATGTATGATACCAAGGCCTTCGGCGCCAATCCACCGAAGAACTGGGCTGATTTCTTTGACACAAAGAAATTTCCTGGCAAGCGTTCGCTCTATAAATGGGGAAATGGCTCGATTGAAGGCGCGCTCCTTGCTGACGGCGTGGCTCCAAAGGACGTCTACCCATGTGACGTTCCGCGCGCGCTCAAGAAAATCAAATCGATCAAGTCCGACAGCATCTATTGGGGTTCCGGTTCGGAAGCTCACGACATGATTGTGAATGGCGAAGTTGCAATGGGCATTGTCTGGCAGAACCGTGGCAAGTCGATCGAGGAAGACAGCAAGGGCCGGTACAAAATGGTCATGAACGAGGCCATCGCCATGCCGGGTGCCTATATCGTACCCAAAGGCAATCCCGCAGGTCGCGAAGCCGTGATGAAATTCATCAACACAGCAATGACGGTCGATGCACAGCTGACAATTCTGGACTGCCTGGGAATGACGCCGTCCAATCCGGAAGCATTTGCCAAAATACCGGCAGGGCTGCAGCCATATGCCGTCAACTCGAAAGAAAATATCGACAAGGTTATCTTCAACGATCCCGTCTGGTGGGCAGAAAAGGGCGGCGACGCCGTCAATGCCTTCCTCGACGCGATCGGCTGACGATCTCTTTACTCTTCGCGCCGGGTCCAAAAGACCCGGCGCTCCCTCCTTCGAAAATACGAGCCGGAAAATATCGTGACATCGACCGCTTTGAGACGCTTCAATCCGTATTGGATGCTCGTCCTGCCTGTAACGGCAGCGGTTGCGCTCTTATATATAGCTCCGATCATCAATATATTATTCCTCAGCGTGACTGATCCACAGCCCGGCCTCGGCAATTACCAGAAACTGGTCGAGAGCGACACGCTGATCAGACTGATCTGGACGACAATACGGGTCTGCCTGATCACTACATTTTTTGCGGTTTCACTTGGCTACCTTGTCGCCTACACAATGATGCACGCCTTGGAAGGGCAGCGTCGATGGATGTTGTCCATTCTGATGATTTCATTCTGGATTTCCGTTCTCGTGCGGACTTTTTCATGGCTCATGCTGCTCGGACGCACGGGGCTCGTGAACGAAACACTTATTTCCGTTGGTGTTATTTCCGATCCCATCGCCTTTGTCCGGAACGAAGTCGGCGTGCTCATCGGCATGGTTGATTATATGATCCCTTACGCGGTCCTGCCACTACTCGCCAATATGCGCGGCATCGATCCGCGTATCATGAGTGCATCGCGCAGTCTCGGCGCCAGTAATCTGCAAACCTTTGTCCGTGTCTATTTACCTCTGACTAAGCCCGGTGTCATCGCAGCTTCGCTCCTCGTCTTTATTTCGAGCCTTGGCTTCTATATTACACCAGCCATTCTTGGCGGCGGCAAAGTGCTGATGATCGCAGAATACATTTCCGTTCAATTGCTCGTAACAGTCCGTTGGGGCACAGCGGCAATGCTGGCGAGTATCATGTTGATCAGCGTTTTGTTGCTGATGTACATCCTCAACCGGTTCATGAAACTCGGCACAATCTTCGGCGGAGATGTTCGTTGAAAAAGCGTCGTTTTCATCTTCCGTTGGCGCTTACCTGGATCGTTCTTCTGTTCCTGATTGTGCCCTCGCTTGTGGCGTTTCCGGTCTCGGTTACCAATCAGAATTACCTTTCATTCCCGGATGGCGAGATTTCATGGAAACACTTTGAAAATCTGTTTTCGAGCCCTGAATGGATATCGAGCTTCGTTCAAAGTGCCATTGTCGCCTTTTGCTCGTCAATTGTGGCAACGATAGCGGGAAGCTTGTGCGCTGTTGGCCTTTGGCGGCTATCAAGCCAGCTTGGAGAGATTGTTCGAGCTATACTCCTTTTGCCCCTCATCATTCCTTCGATCATTTCAGCAATGGCCTTTTATCGCCTCTGGATCCCGCTTGGTCTCATCGATAGTTACGCGGGGCTTATTCTCGCGCACAGCATTCTTGCACTTCCAATGGTTCTGATCACCGTGTCCGCGTCGCTTGCAAACTTTGATTTCCGGCTCGAACAAGCCTCCCGCAGCTTGGGCGCCCCAATGTTCACGACAATTCGCCGCGTCATCATTCCCTCGATTCAACCGGGCATTTTCGCGGGGGCGGTGTTTTCGTTCATCCTTTCATGGGACGAGATCGTCGTCGCACTGTTTATTTCAAAGTTTTCCGTATTCACTCTCCCCCGGCGGCTGTGGAACGGAATGAGGGAAAATACCGATCCGACGGTCGCAGCTGCCGCTGTGATACTGATCACAACCACCTTGGCAGCCATGCTTGCCTATAATTTATTGGCCAAGCGGGCGTCTCGCTCAACAGCACAATAATCAAGGAGTTAAATCCATGTCGTCTTCGACGTCTCATGAACATGAAATGCTGCGTTCAATGGTTACACGGTTCGTGGCAGAAGAACTGATGCCGCACGAGGAACTTGTTGATTGTCTCGGCGAAGTGCCGGAGGACATTGGCCGCCAAATTGAGGCACGCGGCAAAGAAGCGGGCTTGTTCGCTGCCAACCTTCCTGAAGCCATTGGCGGTGGTGGATTGGACTATGAGTCGATGAGAATCATCGAACGTGAATTTGGTAAAACCAGCCATGCTCTTCACGCGTGGGTTGCTCGGCCGACCGAAATTCTGCTTGGGTGTGAAGGCGACCAGATCGCCCGCTATCTGACCCCGTGTGTAACTGGCGAGAAACGCGAATTATTCGCGCTCACCGAGCCTGAAGCCGGCTCTGACATCATGTCGATGAAAAGCAATGCAAAACGTGATGGCAGGGATTGGATCCTCAATGGTTCGAAGCATTTCATCTCCGGACCGACAATGCCTGATTTTGCAATCGTGTTCGCCGTCACCGGATTGGACGAGACACCTCGCGGCCAGCGCCGTCGAGTCACAGCGTTTCTCGTCGATGTCGGAACACCCGGCTTTGACATCAAAATCGGCAATCGCTCCGTAAGTTATCGCGGCTACAATACGTATGCGTTGAGTTTCTCGGACGTTCGGCTTGGTCCTGATCAAATCCTCGGCAAGGAAGGCGAAGGCCTTGAACTTGCCGGCAAATGGCTGGGCATGGGCCGTGTGTGGGTAGGGGCTTCCTGCTGCGGTAAGGCAGAGCGGATGTTCGGAATGGCAGCCGATTGGGCGGCCAACCGCAAACAATTCGGGCAGGCGATCGGGAAATTCCAGGGCACCGGCTTCAAACTTGCCGATATGGCCGTCGAACTCCGCGCGGCTGATCTTCTGGTCGACGATGCAGTGAGGCGCGCCAATTCAGGCACAATGACCGACATCGATGCGTCCATGGTCAAGCTCTATTGCTCCGAAATGCTCCATCGTGTTGCTGACAGTACGGTCCAGATTTTCGGCGGTATGGGCCTCATGGAAGAGGTTCCCGTTCAACGACTCTGGCGCGACTCGCGACTGGAACGCATCTGGGATGGCACATCGGAAATCCAGCGGCACATCATTTCCCGCGCGATCTTGAGACCGCTCGGCGCATGACCCCTCAGCAACGCATCAATCTGCTCCGCCTCCTGAAGCCGCGTCATGTCGCTGTCATCGGCGGACGGGATGCGGAGGTCTGCGCCACCGAATGCGCACGCATCGGATTTACCGGCCCGTTCTGGCCCGTCAATCCAAAACGGCCCGAGATCGGTGGACATCGCTGCTACGCGTCAATTGATGATCTCCCAGAGGCACCCGATGCCGTCTTTCTGGCAATCCCGCGTGAACCCGCCATCGAAGCACTGCAGAAACTAGCGGCGATGGGCGCGGGTGGCGTCGTCTGCTACACGGCAGGTTTCGGCGAAACCGGGACGGACGGCGCCGATATGGAGGCTCGTCTTCTTGAGGCCGCAGGCGACCTCGCCCTTGTTGGGCCTAATTGCTACGGTTTGATCAATTACATCGACAAAGTTGCACTCTGGCCCTTCGCACATGGTGGCGAATGCCCGGGCTATGGCGCGGCGATCATCACACAAAGCGGCATGCTGTCATCCGACTTCACAATGAGCCAGCGCTCGGTGCCTTTCGCCTATATGGTATCGGCAGGCAACCAGTCGGCAATCCGCATTGAAGATTTCATTGATGTTCTCTGCGACCGCGATGAAGTGCGCGTCTTCGGTTTGCATATCGAGGCGATCAAAGATGCCGTGCAGTTCGAATCTGTCGCCCGAAAGGCACTTAAACTCGGCAAACCGATTGTCGCCCTCAAGACCGGAACTTCGCAGCTCGGTTCTGCGCTCACAGTAAGTCATACCGGCTCTCTGGCAGGAACCGAGGCGCTTTACGACGCACTATTCGATCGCCTCGGAATCATCAAGGTCGCCAGTCCGGCACAGTTACTTGAAACGGTTAAACTCTTTTCCGTTGCCGGAGTGCCGAAAGGCAACCGGATCGCTGCACTGACTTGCTCGGGTGGCGGCGCGACAATGCTCGCCGATCATGCCGAACGTGTCGGGTTGGATTTCCCGGCACCGGTCGAGCGCGTCGGAGAAGCCTTGCGCTCTCTGTTGCCGTTGACGGCGACGGTGTCCAACCCGCTTGATTATACAACGCCAATCTGGGGCATCCCGGAGAAAACACAGCCCGTATTTTCAACATTTTTCGACGGCTCGCACGACGCTGCAATCATCCTGCAGGACTATCCTGCATCAGGCCTTGACGAGAGCAAAATTTATTATAGGGCAGACACAAAAAGCTTCATCCAAGCTGCCAAAGCCCGTGGGATAACGGCGGCTGTTTGCAGTACACTTTCGGAAAATCTCGATGCCGAAACGCGCGCGTTTCTCGTCGGAGAGGGCGTCGCTCCCATGCAAGGTATCCATGAATGCCTGAACGCCTTTGCGTCGGGCGCATGGTACAGTCGCCGCCGTGTGGAGATATTGAACCAGACCACTCACCCGCTTCATCCCCCCTGCATCAGAACTTCGCATGTGATCGATGAAGCCGCGGGCAAGGAAATTTTGGACACTGCCGGAATTCCAACTCCCACGCGGTGTATCGTCGATGGAGCGAACGCATCGCTTGCCGCGGTCGAACTCGGCTTCCCGCTGGCGCTCAAAATGGTCAGCGCCGGCCTCCCCCACAAAACGGAGGCAGGCGCGGTCAGCCTCGGACTCGCGACTGCAGACGCGGTTGCCGAAGCTGTCGAAAAAATGCGGCGTGACGTCGGCTTCTTCAAAAAGGAAGCGCTGACAGACCGCTTCCTGCTCGAAAAAATGGCACCAAAACCGGTTGCCGAGCTGATGATCGGAATTCGGCGTGACCCGGAATTCGGCTTTGCCATGACCCTCGCGACAGGTGGCATGCTCGTCGAGTTGCTCGAAGATGCGACAACGGTCCTCTTGCCTGCGAGCCGCGAGGATATTTCGAAAGCACTCGCGCGCCTGAAGATTTCGAAATTGATCGACGGCTATCGCGGAAAATCTGGTGCTGATCGCGAAGCGATACTTGACGGGCTCGAACGTCTTTCGGCTCTGGCACTCGATGGGCGCAAGAAGATTGAAGAACTCGAGATCAACCCCCTCTTCCTTCTCGCCGACGGCATTATTGCCGTCGATGTATTGATGCAGATTGCCGACTAAACGGCTTCTTAGCGCATGACAAACGGGTTCGCCATCGGGGCGTCGGACGTATTGATCCAGACCGTCTTCGGTCGCGTGTAGTCCGTTATCGCTTGCAGGCCGCTCTCGCGTCCATAGCCGGAATCCTTATAGCCACCGAACTCCGCAATCGGCGAAACGGCACGATAGGTATTAATCCAAACGATGCCGGCCCGAACGGCTTTAGCAACGCGCAAAGACCGCGCGGAATTTTTCGTGAAGATGCCGGCGGCTAGTCCATATTTGGTGTCATTTGCAAGACCAATCACTTCCTCTTCCGTCTTGAAACGCAAAACGCTTAATACCGGCCCGAAAAGCTCTGTATCGACAATTCGTAATTTCTGGCTCGGACACGCAATGATCGTTGGCTCGTAAAACAATCCCTGATTATGTCCCGAAGGGCGCCGCCCACCAGCCAAGACCTGCCCCCCCTCCTGAATGGCAAAGGCAACTTCCTTTTCAATCCGGTCAATCTGCCCTTGGGTCGCGAGTGGTCCCATTTGCGTTTCTTCTTCAAGCGGATCACCGATGCGGATCGCCTTCGCCCTGCCAACCATCGTCTCCAGAAACGCATCCGCAATACTGTCCTGCAGATAAAGCCGCGAACCCGCGACACAACTTTGTCCCGATGCCCCGAAAATACCGGCAATTGATCCGTTCACCGCGCTTTCCAGATCGGCGTCCTCGAAAACAATGAACGGAGATTTTCCGCCAAGTTCCAGCGAGGTCTGTGCGAAATTATGTGCTGAATTATGAATCACATGACGTGCCGATTCCGGCCCGCCTGTAAAACTGACACGCTGGACCAAGGGATGTGACGTCAGCACCCGGCCGCATGGATCACCATGGCCGGTCACGATATTGACAACGCCGGGCGGGAAACCCGCCTCTTCGATCAGACGTCCGAATTCCAGCATCGGTGCCGAGGCATGCTCCGATGCCTTCAAAACAACCGTGTTTCCGGCTGCCAATGCCGGGCCAAGCTTCACGGCGGTTAAAAACAATTGCGAATTCCATGGCACAACCGCCGCTACCACGCCGAGCGGTTCGCGCAATGTCATCGCTATCATATCGGGCTTGTCGATCGGCAACGTCGCACCCTGTATTTTGTCGGCGCAGCCCGCATAATAATGGAAGAATTCGGCAATATATTTCGCCTGCCAGCGTGTTTCTTTCAGCATTTTGCCGGTATCAATCGTCTCTGTCCGGCCAAGATGCTCGGATTTGTCAGCAAGGAGATCGGCGAGCCTGCGAAGATATTTGCCGCGGGCTGTCGGGAGTGCCGCCGCCCATTCACCGGTCATGAAGGCGCGATGCGCCGCTTCCACCGCACGGTTGACATCGGCTTCTGTGGCCTCTGGGATCTCGGCCCAAGCCTCTCCGGTTGCCGGATTGACGCTATCAAAGACACGACCGTCGGCGGCATCAACCCATTGGCCATTAATCAGCATTTTATAGCGCGTCTTAACACCCATCACAGTATCCTTCCCGAGCTTCGATTTTAATGAAAATCTAGGATCATCAGTGTCCGATTTGACAAAAATTTCGTCACCATATGACGAAAAAATAATAAAAATTTCATCCGCCGCTTGCGTAGATTGATGGCAACCAAATGAGGGAGGAATCAATGTCCGGCAAGCGCGTTATAGGCGGGCCTCTCGTTATTGGCGGACGAACACTCTCGCTATCCCGCGCCATCCGTGCCGGCGACTTCGTCTTCCTCACGGGACAAATTCCTTTCAAAAATGGCAATGTCATGACCGAAGGAACAGTCGAGGAGCAGACCCGCGCCGTACTCGACGATATCAAGGCAACGCTTTTTGAGGCCGGCTGTACCCTCTCGGACGTTGTGAAAGCGATGGTATGGCTCCGCGACCGTGCCGATTTTCCCGGATTCAATTTGGTCTATGGTGAATATTTCCCGAGCGAACCACCAGCCCGCTCTGCCGTCATCAGCGAATTGCTCGTCGATGTCCGTGTCGAGATCGAAGTCATCGCCTATCGCCCTGAGGCGGACTAATATGGGCATGGCTGCAGATACTGCATTCTCGGACACGGGTGGGAAAAACCCAGTCATTATCCTGATCCACGGCCTCGGGCTTGATCGTCAGATGTGGCGATGGCAAGTGGACGCGCTCACCACCCGGTACCGGGTCGTCACATATGATCTTCTTGGTCATTGCGAAACGCCTCGGGCGATCGTGCCGCACTCGCTAAAAGTCTTCTCCGCGCAACTTCTCGACTTGATGGATAAACTCGAGATCGATAATGCCGCCGTCTGTGGTTTTTCACTCGGCGGGATGATTGCACGCAGATTTGCGATGGATCACCCCGACAGGCTGTGGGCTCTCGGAGTCCTCCATTCCGCGCATCGCCGTGATCCGGCAGCGCAGGAGGCCATTCGTAAACGTGCAGACCTCACGGCAATTGAAGGCCCGGCAGCGACGGTTGAGGCCGCCCTTGCACGCTGGCTCTCGGATGAATTTCGCGAGAAACATCCAAACACAACAAATGATATCCGTCGTACCGTTCAATCCCATCCGAAAGAAATCTACTCGGAGAACTACCGAGTTTTGGTCGACGGAGTTGAGGAAATCATCGCCCCTCATCCTCAAATTCTGTGCCCGACCCTTGTCATGACAGGTGACGAGGATTACGGAAATTCCCCGGAAATGACCCGCGCGATAGCAGCCGAGATCCCCGGCGCCCGCACCGTTATTCTCGAAGGCCTGCGCCATCTCGCAATGATTGAAGACCCCGCCCGCTTCAACACGGCGCTTCTGTCTTTTTTGAATGCAGTCCGTGACGGGAGAGCCTCATGACGTTACCAATCGACTCGCGTGAGTTACGGCGCGCATTTGGCCAATTTGGGACTGGCGTTACCATCGTCACGACACGCGAACCGGATGGAACGCCGCGAGGCTTCACCGCCAATTCGTTTTCGTCCGTTTCACTGGATCCACCCTTGGTTCTCGTCTGCATCGCAAAATCGGCCGCCAGCGCAGGCATCTTTAGCAACGCGCCTTGTTTTGCCGTGAATGTTCTGGCCGAAGACCAAAAAGAGGCGTCGAATGTTTTTGCGACCCAGCGACCCGATAAATTTGAAAGTGTTGACTGGCAGGAATCCTCAAATGGAATTCCCCTCATCACAGGCACCTTGGCGAGTTTTGAATGTAACCGGTTCAGCATCGTAGAGGCCGGTGATCACGTGATCCTGATTGGTCAGGTTGAGGCCTTTTCTGTCCGCGAGGGGCGCCCTCTGCTTTATTATCGCGGGGCCTATCTGACGCTCGGTTTCGAAGCTCCCCTGATCCACGCCGCAAGTCGTCAGGCCGAAACCGTTCTGGGTGGTATCTTCGAACGCGATGGTGCCGTCCTCTTCGAGATAGATTCCGCGTCGGGCACTATTTCCTTGCCCTCGATTGGCAAGAATGGCGACATCATCACCCATTCGCAATTGATCAAATCCCTTGCAACCTTTGGAATCAGGGCAAATGTCGACTTCGTCTACGCTGTCTTTGAGGAAGAAGTACCGGGCCGCGTTTCGATCTATTATCGCGGACACGCTGACGGCGAGACGCGCACGGCAATGGCGTTTATTCCGTTCGATGACATCGATCTTGATCGCATCATCGATCCGGCATGCCGCTCAATGCTCACGCGGTACATCGGTGAGGCACGTCAGAAATCTTTTGCCGTCTATATGGGAAATGAAACCGAAGGTGTGATCCGTCCCGTCGGTTAGGGATCAACGGAACACGAAACGAAAGGCGTTAGAACATGCACTTGGCCATCCGAAAAATCGTCACATTCGAGGAAGAACTTTTCATTGAAGGCGGCAAAGCCTGCACGCCCCCGCTCCGGATATTCGGCGTTGCGGCCATTGTTAAAAACCCTTGGGCTGGTCGCGGCTATGTGGAAGATCTAAAACCTGAAATCCGCGCTTTTGGTCCCATACTCGGGAAAGAATTGACGGATCGCATCGTCAAACTGGCCGGCGGGGGTGACAGGATTGAAGCCTATGGCAAGGCTGCGATGTCCGGTCTCGATTGCGAATTGGAACACGCCTCGGCACTCATCCACACACTGCATTTCGGCAATTTCTATCGCAAGGCCGTCGATGCAAAGAGTTATCTCGGCTTCACGAATACACGCGGCCCTGCCAATACCCAGATCCAGATCCCCTTGATGGACAAAAACGATACCGGGCGACGGTCCCACTATCTGACAGTTCAGTTCTCGATTGCCGACGCGCCCGCCGATGACGAATTGATTGCTGCTTTTGGCGGCTCAACCGGCGGACGTCCGCATCACCGGATCGGCGACCGCTATCAGGATCTGGCCGAGATTGGTGCGGATATCAATAATCCTGCCCGAATTTAAGGGGTTCAGGCGGTTTGACGGAAAGGTCGCGACAATGCCCACTCCAATGCAGGCCTTGCTGTCAATCGCAGCGATCAGGGCTTCCGAAATTCCGGCGACCGCGCGAACAATGGCGCGCTTCTCGCTTTTTGACTGGCTCGTTGTCGCGCGCGCCGGCTCAAACGAGCCTGTCGCTGGAATTGTTCGGGACTACGCACTGTCGGAAGCCGGAACTCCCTCTGCGAGCATGTTTGGAACATCGACAAAACTTCCGGCGCGAAATGCTGCGCTGGCAAACGGTACCATTTCGCATGCGCTTGATTATGACGACACGCACTTCGCGCATGTTGGCCACCCCTCTGTCGCCATCATGCCAGCTGCCATTGCTATTGCCGAACGTGAAGACTTGCCCGCGGCCGCAATTGCCGACGCTTTTCTTCTAGGTGCCGAAGCCTCCTGCCGCATTGGTATGGCACTCGGGCGGCAACATTACGAGAAAGGCTTCCATCAGACTGCAACCGCCGGTGCATTCGGTGCCACATTGGCTGCGGGGTATTTGTTGGAGCTTGGCCCGGAGCGGATGCAGGCGGCACTCAGTCTCGTAAGTACCCGCGCTTCGGGCCTGAAATCTCAGTTCGGTACTATGGGAAAGCCGTTTAACGCCGGGATAGCCGCGTCAAATGGCGTCGAGGCCGCAGAGCTGGCACGTCGCGGTTTTGTGTCATGCGATGACGGTGTGGCAGGAATTCAGGGCTTTATCGAGACCCATTCCGATCAACCCGGCGGGCCGGAAGTCTGGACAAACCCGCCGCCGGATCATTTCGTCTTCGAGGACATCAAATATAAATTCCATGCCTGCTGTCACGGCACCCATGCCATGATTGAGGCACTTTTGACATCACTTCGCTCGCACGCAATTCGGCCGGATGATGTTGCCGCGTTGGAACTCCGCGTCAATCCGCGCTGGCTCCGGGTTTGCGATATCAAATCACCCCGCACGGGCCTTGAGGTCAAATTCAGTTACGCTTTTCTGGCCGCGATGGTGTTTCACGCCATCGACACGTCGAATGACACGACCTATCAGGATAAACTTGCAACCGATCCGCGCCTGTTGGCGTTCGCCAAAAAAGTGCGCGTGACAGGCGATGCCGCGATCGGAGATATGGATACGCAAGGCACATTATCAACAGTAGACGGAACGCAAAAGGCCATTCAACATGATCTTTCACGGCGTTTGCCTGATCACGTCATCGAGACGGGTTTACGCAAAAAGGCAGCTGCCCTCCTCGGGCAACCGTCCGCCGACCGCATCTGGTCTGCGATCAGCGATCTTGACCACTTGACGGCCCGCAATATTGCGGCCCTGATGAATGGGTAAGCCGATGACCGATAATATCTCGCTGGCGGAACATTTCAAAGACTGGGTCGGGCGGCGATATCAGCGTGACGACGTCATTGATCGACGTCTCGTCGAGCATTTTTCGGCAATGCTTGCGCCGCATTTTTCCAAGATACCCCCTGTACCGCCTGGACTCTTCTGGTGTTTGTCACCGGATGTTCTGCCTTCCGAGGACCTCGGCGGGGACGGACATCCCCGAATGGGCCTCCTTATGCCTGCCCTGCCTTTGCCAAGACGGATGTGGGCTGGCGGCGAACTCGTCTTCCATCGCGACTTCTCGTTGGATGCGCGGGTTACCAAAACGAGTACGATTGAAAACATTTACTTCAAAAAGGGACGCAGCGGCGATCTCGCCTTTGTAACAGTCCGCCATCACTATCACGAGGCACAACACCTTGTTCTCGATGAGCGACAGGACATCGTCTATCGCGACCCGCCTTCGGAAACCGCTATGCCGGAGACACAAATCGCCGACAACAAGCAATCTCCGGAACCGGGACCGACTGTGTGGCGCGTAGTGCCAGATCCTGTGCTGTTGTTTCGCTATTCCGCGCTTACCATGAACGGACACAGAATCCATTACGACCACCCCTACGCAACAGGCATAGAAGGCTACAAGGGCGTCGTTGTACACGGCCCGCTTCAGGCGACTTTAATGCTTAATCTGGCTACAAATCTTCTGGGAAAACTTCCGGAAAAATTCACCTATCGGGGACTGGCACCGCTCACACTCGGCGCACACCTTACTGTTTCCGGAACAGTCGGCGCTGGGGACAACATCTCGACAAGTGTTATTTCTTCAACCGGCATTGAGACAATGACAGGGATAGCAACGGATAATTGAAAGTGCTTCGGGTGTGACCACTGTAACGGAGCAACCGGATTGATAAAGCGATGTTCGGAAGCCAGTCTAAGGATCGCTATAAGTCATTGTTTTTCTGCATCTTCATTTCGCCGCCGCCTTTGGGGTAATGTCAGGTTCCTGGCTTAACTGCGCGAGCAAAGCTTGCAAGAGTTGAATTGCGGCAATTTCACCGCGCATGGTCGTGGCGCTCTCTTAAAGAATTTATTCCATAGTGTTTCTACCCATCCTCGAGAAAGGGCCGCACGATCAAAATCGTAGGATCAAACACCTAAGATTGTTTGGAGATGGGATGGTTTATGTCGAGGGGGTGTTACGGCCGACGGTAGATCTCAGATTATAACCAAAGTTCAATAACATAAGTGTTTCATTCTCATCGCAAGTCTAGCTAGCAATAGCATGAAACGCTCAATCCGTGTTAACGGATGATCATGCCAATTATTAGATTCGGAGGATTGTTTGATGCGGGCATATATCATTGAAGATCAGCAGGGCTGGGATGCCTTGAGATTGGTTGAACGTCCTGAGCCCACGCCCGCTATCGGTCAGGTGATTGTTCGCGTCCGTGCGGTGTCGCTCAATTATCGGGATTTGATCATTGCGCGCGGCATGTATTCCGGCGGAACAAAGCCTTTAGGAAGAATTCCGGTTTCGGACGGTGCAGGTGAGGTTGTTAGCGTTGGCCCCGGGGTTGATCGCGTGAAAATCGGTGATCGGGTTGCTGCCGCCTTTATGCCGGGCTGGATTGACGGGCCTCTTACAGCCGAGAAGCAAATGAGCTCACTGGGCGGGGACGGTGCCGATGGCATGCTTGCGGAGTTGGTGTGCCTTGATCAATCGGCATTGGTTCGCATTCCAGACCATTTGAGTTTTGAAGAAGCGGCAACCTTGCCCTGTGCAGGTGTGACGGCGTGGTACGCCTTGTTTGAAGGCGCCAATGTACAGCCCGGAACATCGGTGTTGCTTTTGGGTACGGGCGGCGTCTCCATCTTCGGATTGCAATTGGCCCGCTTGGCTGGTGCGCGCACATTCATCACGTCGTCCAGCGACGAAAAGCTGGCGCGGGCGAAGTCCCTCGGTGCGGATGTGACGATCAATTATTCAAAAGAGCCTGACTGGCACAAACGCGTTCTGGCAGAAACGGATGGGCGCGGTGTCGACCATGCAGTTGAGGTCGGCGGTCCGGGTACGTTGAACAAGACATTGGCGTGCGTTCGCTTCAGCGGGTCCATTGCCTTGATGGGTGTTTTGACCGGACTGAATGACCGCGTTGATACAGCTGCGATTTTGCACCGGAATATCAAAATACAGGGCACCTATGTGGGCTCAAGAAGCATGTTTGAGCGTTTGAACACGGCGATTGATCAATCGGGTTTGCGGCCGGTGATTGACCGCGTGTTTGATTTTGCCGATGCGCGCAAGGCCTATGAATTTCTGGAAAGCGGCAAACATTTCGGAAAAGTGGTCATCGCGATCAAATGATCAAACAAGCCTGATCGTGCCGTTTTGACGGTGGCTCAATCTTCCACCGCGATAGCCTTTATCGTGTGATCGTGCACGATCAATGGCTTGCTGCAAGGAAATCCGGCGCTCGTCTGTTCTCCACTGAATTGGTTCATCTGTTGCCCTTCACCGGCATCAAACGGGACAAAAATAACGCCCGTTAAATTGATATAAGCCTTTGTAAAAATATATTTTTTTGAAAATTTGGCGATGAATCCGAAACGATTTTTGCTGCCCTAAAATACTCGATAACAGCAACAAACTCATCGCTCGAATTCAAACTTGCATAATAATTCATTTTATGTATAAAAATCAAAAATCATCTTCGAGGTGCTGGATCAGATAATTTTGTCTGCGCCTTTCAGGCGTAAGAGTTAGGAAAACAAAGATGCCAGAAATAAATGGATCCGAGTTGATCGATCTCGCAGGTTTGCGGAAGTCACTGGCAGCAGATGATCCCGAGGGACGGCTGGCCTCGCTTGAGATGCTGGGTGTAAAAATCTCCGATGATGCACATCTCCAACTGGCCTCTGCGGTCTCTGATGCACTGTCGTACGCAGGAAAGCCGGCGCGAGCCAAAATTGTTATCCTGGCCGATAAATCATCGATCATGCGTCGGGGTGAGCGGCTCAGCGAACTCGTTCACAAGCAGTTGCAGGAACAACATGATGTTCGCAGCGTGGTGCTCGATGACGGCCATACAACGCTTCATGCTGACGAGAGCGTTCTCGATATGGCCACGATTGCCACGAATGATGCCGACCTCGTCGTCACCATTGGCTCGGGGACGATGACTGATGTTGGCAAGGTAGCAACCCATCGTCGCAACAATATTCCGCACATCGTCGTGCAGACAGCCGCGTCCGTCGACGGATTTACCGACAATGTTTCCGTGGTTCTGCGCAATGGTGTGAAACGCACCATTCCGTCGCGTTGGCCGACGATTGTACTGGCGGATATCGTCACGATTGGTGAAGCGCCCAGCGAACTGAATACGTCAGGGTTTGGCGAGGCTATTTCACTTTTTACCGCGCCCGCTGATTGGTATCTCGCGAATTTGGTCGGACTTGATCATACGTTTCATGTTGCGTCGATGAATTTGCTGAAATACGCCGCGGCCGAACCGCCCACATGGTCGAACGGAATTGCAGAAGGTGGCGCAGTTGCTACACAGCAATTGACGCGACTTTTGGCACTGCGCGGTATTGTGTCCGGCGTCTCCAATACAACGGCCTGTCTGTCTGGCGTCGAACATGTGATCAGCCACATGCTGGATCTGCATCATTCTGCCAATCATGCGCCGATCGGTTTGCATGGGGCGCAAGTTGGCGTGGCGAGCCTTGTTGCCTCACGCCTCTGGCGCCATGCCATCGATACCGACCTGATTGACCCGCGATCTCTCAGAAAACCGGACATGGACGTGATGCAGAAGCGTGTCGATAATGCGTTTCATGACTTGGGATCGGATGGAGCGATTGCAGCGGAATGCTGGCGGGACTGTCAGAAGAAGCTCTCGCTGGTCTTTGAAAATTGGTCCCGTTTCGAGTCAGTGGTGGGGTCTTGGCAGGAACACAGCGTGGAATTCAAGAAGATGGTCCAGCCTTCTGCCACTTTGCGATCTGCACTTTCCGCATCCGGTGGACCGGCAACCTTTGCAGCATTGAAACCTTCGGTGTCGCCCGAGTTCGCCCGTTGGGCGACGGCAAACTGCCATCTCATGCGGAACCGGTTCAATCTCGTTGATCTTCTCGACATGATGGGGCTGTGGACCGACGACATGATTGATTGGGCTTTAAAGGATGTGAGCGCGCTATGAGCAGGGATCTCGTTATCGGTGTTGATTGCTCGACGACCGCATGCAAGGCAGTCGTCTGGGATATGTCGGGCAAAGCCATCGCAATTGGTCGGCATGGCTATGGACTTGATCATGTTCGTTCAGGCTGGGTCGAGCAGAATGCGGCGGATTGGTGGGTTGCGACCTCTGCTGCTATTGCGGATGCAGTGAAGCAGGTTGGCGGAAACCGCATTGCTGCTTTAGCGATCACGCACCAGCGCGAAACCTTTGTCTGTCTTGATCATGCCGGCAATGCCATTCGTCCGGCTATTACATGGATGGATATTCGTGCGACTGCCGAGGTCGAGGCGTTCGGCACTGAAGAGGTGCATCGCATTACGGGCAAGCCACCAAACCCGACGCCAGCCTGGTATAAACTGCTCTGGTTGCGCAAACACGAACCGGAAACAATCGCGCGCACCGCACATGTGGTGGATGTCGCGGGGTATTTGTTGCAAAGACTAACCGGCAATTGGGTCACATCCTGGGCCTGTGCGGATCCGCTGGGATTGGTTGATCTGCAACGCTTCGACTACGATGATACCCTGCTTGAAATGGCTGGCCTGTCGCGTGATCAGGTTAGCCGTCTTGTACCGCCGGGCGGAATTGCAGGTCAATTGTCGAGCGGGATAGCACGGGAACTTGGGCTTCCTGCGGGGTTACCCGTCGTTGCCGGAGCGGGTGACGGCCAGTCGGCGGGTCTTGGCTGCAATGTCACGCGTCCGGGCAGAGCCTATCTCAACATTGGTACTGGAACCGTTTCCGGCGTTTACGCTGATACCTACGCTCATGGCACGGCCTATCGAACCATGGGCGGCCCGGTGCCAGGGACGTATATTTTTGAAACCTTCATCGGAGGTGGAACCCAAAACATCGTCTGGTTCATTGAACACTTGTCAGGAATTGATGTAACGGCAGGTTCGTCTGGTGAGACGCCGGAACAGATTCTTGAAGCCATGGCAGCGCGAATTCCGGAAGGCTCGGAAAAGCTGCTTTGCCTTCCCTATTGGACGGGCGCCATGACTCCCTATTGGGACGGTCATGCGCGCGGGGCCTTTGTTGGTCTGTCGGGATTACATGGCAAAGCGCATATGTATCGCGCCATTCTGGAGTCCCTCGCCTTGGAAGAACGGCTGCTTGTCGGTGGTGTGGAATCGGCGATGGGTCGCTCCATCGATGAGATCATCTTGTTGGGAGGTGGCGCCCGGAGCCCGTTATGGTGCCAGATTATTGCGAACGTCCTTGGCCGATCCGTCAAATTGGCGCGTGAGCAAGAAAGCACGGCTTTAGGTGCAGGCATTCACGCGGCCGCTGCCGTGGGACTTCACGCGGATATTCGGGCTGCGGCTGATGCGATGACGGGCATTGAGAAGGTCTTTGAATCAGAACCGGAAGCCCACCAACGGTATGCCAATATCTTCGAAGCTTATCGCAGCATCTATCCTAGTCTTAAAGGCACGTTCCGGCTCATGGCGGAGAACATGCCATGAAACGGAGTATGCCGACGACAGCCAATCGCCCTGCACGGCTTGATATCGAGCAAATGCGCCTGATCACAAAGGTCGCACGCCTGCATTACATTCACGGCGAACGACAAGCCGAGATTGCCGAGAAGATGGGTGTTTCACAAGCAAGCGTGTCGCGCTTCCTCACTCTCGCGCAAGAATACGAGATTGTCCGCACCATTGTGGTGCCTCCGGAAGGTTTATACCCCGATCTCGAAGAGGGGTTGGAAGAGGCTTACGGTCTCGACTCAGCCTATGTCGTTGATATCAGTGCGCACGAGGAAGGCGTTGCGCAAATCCTCGGGGTTGCTGCGGCGCGATGTCTCTCCAGTGAATTCAAGGGTGGGCCTGTTCTGGGCGTAACCTCCTGGAGCACAACCCTCCGAGAAATGGCCAAGGCAATGGAGCCCCGTTCCGGCACTGGTATCAAGAAAGTCGTCGAGATGCTCGGCGATCTTGGCTCGCCTCTGCTGCAGCACGAGGCTGCACTCGCGACATTGCAGATAGCCAAGGCGCTCGACGCTGAAGCGGTGTTTCTTCGGACGCCGGGAGTGATGCCAAATCCGGAATTGCTGAAGGTCGCGCTCGGAGACGTCCATATTCAAACAGCTCTACGTCTCCTCGGCGAGGTGGATATCGCCTTTGTCGGGGTTGGCCCAGCTGATTTTCACGGGCCGCTTGAAGAAGGCGATAATTTTTTCAGCGCGGAACAATTAGCGGCGGTTCGGGCAGCGGGTGCTGTCGGCCAGTTGCATCAGCGATTCATCAACGCTCAAGGACTGCCTGTCGACACTGAACTTGATAAGCTCGTTGTCTCAATCACATTGGAACAGCTTCGCCATGTGCGGCGGAAAATTGCCGTTGCGGGAGGCGCTGCCAAATACACCGCCCTTGCGGCAGCACTTGCGGGCAAATGGATTGACGTTCTGGTCACCGATGTGAACACCGCAAATTTTCTGATGAAACATGCTTCGAGAGGCACATGATGACCCTTGCAAACGATATTCTCCTTGAAATGCAGCGGCGCATGCTGCGCATTCGCTATTTTGACGAGCGAGCCTCAAAAATGGTCAAGCGGGGCGAGATCCCCGGTACGGTTCATACGTCGATTGGTCAGGAGGCTCAGGTCGTCGGAGCCTGTATGGCTTTGTCAGAGATCGATTATATGACCGGTAATCACCGTAGTCACGGTCATCCGATCGGCAAGGGAGCCCAACTGGGACCCTTGATGGCAGAGCTTGTCGGCAAGGCAACCGGGGTCTGCGGTGGCAAGGGCGGCTCCATGCATTTGGCTGATTTCAAAGTCGGAAGTCTGGGTGAATCCGGAATTGTCGGCTCCTCCATTCCGATTGCAACGGGTGCTGCGCTTTCGAGCAAGATTCTCGGGACAGGTCGCGTATCGCTCGCATTCTTCGGCGACGGCGCTGCCAATCAGGGCTGTCTTTATGAAGCGATGAACCTGGCCTCCGTCTGGGAATTGCCGATCGTCTTCCTTTGCGAGAATAACCATTACGCATTGTCGACACCGGCACATACCGTAACGGCAGGTGTGATTGCCGAGCGGGCTGCGGGGTTCAATATGCCGGGTGTACGCGTGGAAGATGGGCAAAGTGTGTTGACAGTGTATGACGCTGTCCGCGCGGCGGTAGATCGTGCGCGGGCCAATAAGGGACCGAGCCTTGTTGAAGTGATGACGTACCGCTTCAACGAACATTCGGAAGGTTTGCGCCTTGCTACCGACTATCGAAATGCTGCCGAAAAGGAAAGCTGGCTCAAACGTGATCCGGTGAAGATGTTCCGCAGCTACCTCCTGGATAACGGCATTGCCGATGCCAGCATTCTTGATCAGCTTGAGGCAGAAGTTTTAGCCGAGGTGGAAGATGCTGTGCAGTTTGCCGAAGATAGCCCTTACCCGGAGCCTTCAGTCGCGTTCAAGGACATTTACACAGAATCGTTCGGAGGAACACAATGACTGTTACGAGTTATCTGGGTGCGATTGGTGCGGCACAACGTGAAGCCATGGAAGCGGATGAGCGCGTTATCATTATCGGCGAAGATGTCGAAGCCAACGTCTATGGAACCATGGGCGGGGGCAAGTCGCGCGCTGATAAGGGTGACTTTCTCCAAATGTTTGGCAGCAATCGCATTCGTAACACGCCGATCTCGGAAGAAATCATGGTTGGAGCGGCTGCCGGTGCTGCAATGACTGGACTGCGCCCGATTGTCGATCTGTCCTATTCGACGTTCCTTTATATGGCGATGGATCAATTTATCAATCAGGTCGCAAAGAGCCGGTATATGTTTGGTGGACAGGCATCGTTGCCTGTCGTCTTCCGTTCCGCCATGTTTTATGGGTTGAGCACTGCCGCGCATCATTCGGATCGCCCCTATCCGATGTTTATGAATGTGCCGGGTCTCAAGATCATGGTGCCAGCCTCGCCAACAGATGCCAAAGGTTTGCTGCGAACCGCCATTGACATGGATGATCCTGTCTTGTCGTTCGAGGCGTGCCTGCTTTGGGGAATGAAGGAAGATATCGAAGACGGGGAATTCCGAATTCCCTTCGGCGTTGCCCGCACGGTGCGGCAGGGAACGGATGTCACAATTGTTGCTATTTCTTCCGCGGTTCCGCAAGCAGTGCTTGCTGCCCAGATACTCGAGACGGAAGGCATCTCTGCCGAGATCATTGATCCGCGCACTCTGGTGCCACTCGATTCGCTTGCTATCCTGAACTCGGTGGCACGTACCGGGCGTCTTGTTATTGCGGACCCAGCCAATCGCACCTGTGGTGCCGCAGCGGAAATTTCGGCGATTGTTTCGGAACTGGCGTTTGATTGCCTCAGGGCGCCCATTATTCGCGTGACAACACCGGACACGCACATCCCCTTCAGTCCGGCGATCGAGAAGCAACTCTATCCCGATTCAATCAAAATCGCCGAGGCTGTTCGCAAGGTCACATCAGCACGAATTGGCGCCGGTGCGCCAGCAAGGAGGAATTAAAATGGCACGTGTAAAAGTACTGCTCCCGCAATGGGGCATGGGCATGAGTGAAGGCACCATTGTCAAATGGCTGAAGGCCGTTGGCGACCCGGTGACTGAAGATGAGCCGCTCGCCGAGATTGAAGCAGAAAAGACCACGGAAGTTATCGAGTCGCCTTCTGCGGGGGTTTTGATCGAGATTCTGGAACTGGAAGGAAAGGTGGTTCCGGTTCGGACACCTGTCGCGATTATCGAAAAAGCCTGATTTATTCTTTGAAGGGAAACTAACATGCCTTGGGTCAATCACCGTCAGCTTATGTCCGATGCGAGAGGGGGCAACTATGCCATCGGTGCGTTCAACATGCACAATGATGAAACGACGCAAGCACTCCTTATTGCAGCCGAGCAAGCCAAAGCGCCTGTCGTATTGCAGGTCGGGCGTGCATTGGTGCCTCATGTCGGCCTGAAGCGCGGGTTTGAAATGACAAAGCGCATTGCCGAAGAATCCGATGCGCAATTTGTGATTCACCTTGATCATGGCCCGTGGGATGAATGTCTCGAGGCGATCAAGCTTGGCTTCAACTCGATCATGTATGATGGAGCGCATCTTCCGGTTGAGGAAAATATCAAAACGACGCGGCGAATCGTGGAAATTGCCCATGATTTCGGCATTCCTGTTGAGGCAGAGCTTGGAAAAATCCCGGATGCGGGGGAAAGCGTCAATTGGGAAGATTATTACACCGATGTTGCTGAAGCCCAACGTTTTGTCGAGGAAACGGGGGTTGATTACCTCGCGATTTCCGTCGGAATTGTGCATGGCGTCGTGCCGGGGGTGAAGCCGCAGCCGCTTTCGATCACGCGAACGCGCGAAATTCGCGATGCCACGGGGATTCCCTTGGTTTTACATGGCGCTTCGGGGATTCCCGAGCATGAAGTGGAAGCAGCAAAGGCCGCCGGCGTTCACAAATTCAACGCTGATACGGACCTTCGGCATGCTTTTCGGGCCGGGATGCTGGATGTCTGGTCGGAAGGTGACCGCCAATTGGAAGACGCGATGGCCGAGGGCCGCAGGCGTATGATTGCGGCCACAATCGAGAAAATGAGACTTTATGGCTGTGCCGGCAAGGCAAAATAGGAGTGAAAGGGGCATTTATCGGGTCTTTTCGGGGTATTGACGAAACGGAACTGCCCGCAGAGTCCCGACCGATCCCGGGCGATTATGAAGCCTGGGTGCGGACGACATTGGCGAGCCTTCGGCCACGTGATGAAGGCATTGTGCGCTTTGTCCGGCCTCGGCCAACAGCCGCCTTTTCGGCGCAGGATACAATGCATCCGCATTATAAAAGCGTTCAAAATCAGGTGCTTGCACACGGCTTCGCGCCTGTGGAACGCTCCACGGGAGGACGGCTTGCAATTTTCGATGAGAACGCGCTGGTGATCTCGATACTCGCGGCACACCCTGATCCGCGTGAGCATATTATCGAGCGTTATCAGATATTTGCAAACAAATTGGCGAATACGTTGATGCTGTTCGGGATTGATGCGCGGATAGGAGAATTGCCATATGAGTATTGCCCCGGTCGATTCAGCCTCAACGCTAGCGGCCGCCTCAAGCTTGCAGGGATGGCGCAACGTATTTCGCGTACCTCATTCCAAATAGAGGCTCTAATATGTGTCACGCGATCGTCTCCTGCTTGCACGGCCCTTGCCGCGGCGTATGCAGGACTGGAACTTCAATACGATCCTCATACCTATGGCGCTCTGACGGACGTGCAACCGACGCTCGACTATGGGCAGGTTAAAACCACCTTCAAGGATGCCGTCACTGCAGCGTTATCCGGTTAACAACATGATCGCGCAGGCAATAGTGGTCCCTTGGGGTGCGCCTGATACGCGTCAATAATTCAATAATCTGCCATAAACTTTACCGACGCTATCTTTCTGCATTTAAATAATTTCGAACCCCCATAAATAACGTGCGCAATCTACGTCAGCCCCGTGATTAAAGATATAATCGGGTTGTTCCGCAGGTGGTATCGCCTACAAAAATGAGGAGGTCCGCTAATTTGCACCTTCAGCCAACGCCCGCCACAAACATATTAGTCCGAAAAATATATTTTAAACTGACCTATCGGGTCGCTAGCATAATTAACTGTTCTATTTGACGCAGATAGCTTCAGAAGTAAGTTATTGACAATAAAAATTGAATTTTCTAAAAACATTACAGATAAAAATCAAAAAATTAATTCAAAAAGGGTTTGCTTATGTTTTTTTCAATTAGAAAATTTGTTTTTTACATCTGGAATTTTATTTTTAATCATGAAGTGAGCCCGGTCAGGAATATTCCGGATGTTGCAGTTCGCCATTATATCTTGCAGGTTCTTGGATTTATGTGGGCGATTTGTTTTTCGATCGCGTTGGGCAGTTACACAGTTTTCATGGTCAGCATCGTGGGGCATATTGTATTGATCGCGGCCATGGCTGTGACGGTCGCGACCTGGACAGCTGCAAAAGTGAAGCCGACACTCTTCGTACGTAGCGTCGGCCGCAGTGCTGATGGCGAACACGAGTGAAACTTGACACGTCCCGAACGCTAGATCGGGCAAGGCAGCTACCACCAAATTTCAACACGCCGTATCCGTCGGGTTATGGCGTATTTTTTTGCCAGTAATCTTAATGTAAATGGCCTGAAATTGCTTCTGCCAGCTCGCCAGCCATTAAAGAATCGCCGCCCGCTTCAGCTCTGTGATCGATGCGCTGCCTGTACAAAAAGCCGCAATTCTCAATTCCGTCATCAATTTGCTGATCGCCGCGTTCAGGCTTTCCGCACCCTCGACCGCCGCGGGCAACAACTGCGCTGCAAATCCGGCGAGAGAAGCCCCCAACCTTATCGCCTGCGCGGCTTCAAGGCCCGTTCGCAAACCGCCCGAGGCGATAATCTGAATCCCGCACTGCAAGTCGTCGATCATTCTGATCGATTGCGCCGTCGAGATGCCCCAATCCCTGAACGTCTCCGCCACCTCCCGCGTGAGGTCGCTGGGTGCCCGCGCGGCTTCAACCGCGGCCCAGCTCGTCCCCCCGCTCCCGGCCACATCAATAATCTTGACACCGACATTCCATAATTGCTTCGCAACGCGCGCAGAAATCCCGAACCCGACTTCTTTCACAATCACCGGCGTCGCAAGGCTGCGAACGGCAATGTCGATCTGGTTCAGAACACCCGACCAGTCCTTGTCACCACCCGGCTGCAAAACCTCTTGCAGCGGATTTAAATGGATGATGAGCGCGTCCGCCTCGATCATATCGATCAGTTTCAACAAGGAACCGGTTTCGTTCAACAATCTCAGCTGTGCCGCGCCAATATTCGCCAGGATCGGCACCGACGGCGCCAAACGGCGAATATGTTTATTGAGCCCGTCCTGCTGATTTTCTTCCAGCGCAATCCGCTGCGAACCCACGGCAAGGCAGATTTGAAGAGACTGGCACACTTCGGCGATAGTTTCGTTGATATGCTTCGCTATTCCGAGACCACCCGTCATCGAACTCACAAGAAACGGCGCCTGAAGCGTGTAGCCTAAAAACGGACATGTTAGATCGATGTTCTCGAAATCCAATTCAGGCAAAGCCACGTGCTCGAAAACAACCGCTTCGAGACCCGTCGTCTTTCTGGACCGGACATCGCTTTTCAGAACGGCATTGATATGGTCATTCTTGCGGTGCCCGATCTCAGACATTACTTATGTCACCCCGGACGCGGCTGTCCCATTTCATCCGTTCAATGATCACCATATGTGGAACAGTCAGGGCCGCTAGTCCCAGAAAAACGATCTGAATAATTCGCTGGTCAATCGATTGATCTTTCAACAGGAACCAGCTGATCAAGACGGCGAAAAACACACCCGCCATCGGCAGAACCACCATTTTCACATGATAGGCCGCGCTAAACTGCTTTGTTATCTGCACAGACCGGAAAATATGGCGAACACTGTGCATGAAACAAAAATAGAGCGTGAACGATACCAATGGCGGCACGAGAAGCGCCAATACCGCCACTGCCAACATCTCGACCGCAACATAGACATCGGATTTGAATTGATAGAGCGCCGCGCCAACCAAAAGCACGAGCCACGGCACCGCGACTGATTTTATTGGATAGATGATCGTCTCGGCCGCATCCGGTCCGCTCAGCAATCCGAACAGCCGAACCATCTCGTCTGAATAATAAACCGCAGAGACAAAAATAATGGCACCGCCATAGAGGAGCCTCGAAACAAAAGGCACGTTCGGCGTGAGATCCGTCGAAAAATGAAAGACCGAAATCACCAGAAATCCGACGAGAAACACCAAAGGCAAATAGAACGCGATAACCACAATGAGCGCGGCCAAGAGACAATATTGGACGAGAAACAACGCCCAATCCAAATACCCTTTTATGTTGAACGATTTCTCCGCCAAAACAGCATCCAGAGCGCCGTGCGGAACCCCCAAAAACAAAATCAGGATGGACGCGACAATGATTTGGGTTTGGTCACTGATCGTCTGAACTTGCGACCAGCCCAAAACAACGCAGAGCGTCAAAAAGGCAAAAACAATACCCTGAATTTTCAAAAATCTCGTCATATTCGGGTACCTTTGATCAGGCCTGTCACGCTTTTCGCAAGCATCCGCAAAAACGGGTAAGGTGGCAAGGCAAAAATAATCGCTGAACAATCGCTCTGTTCTCCTTGATCACTCAAGAACCGGATCACTTTATCGGGGCGGACATCTTTGAATATTTGATAAAACAGCATCGCACCAAGCTCAGGCGCATCGCGCATGACTTTCAAAAACAAATCATCCATCATCCGGATCCGCCAAGGGTCCGGTGCATGACCGATCGGGCCTGATCCCTTCCGGATGCTGATCGCACACGCCTCGGCCCATCGTTGAATTCTCTGGAAGGCATACCCCGTACTCGGGCGAAGACTGCCCGCCATGATACCAACCTTGAAATAGGAGTCCGCCCCGATTTCGGTACGCACCGCGCCCATGGGCAAGGCCCCATATTCGGACCGGCGCACATCAAATCGGCGCCCCTTTGTGATCCGGCTGACGAGACGATTTTGCCGCTCCGCCAAATCGTCAACGGTCAATATGTCCGGGCCAAAAACCGTTGTTTCAAGCAAACCTTCAGTCTCGGAAAACGGCAAAATATAGGAAAACGCCACGCCATCATCGTGCGTCGGCAGAAAGTTCATCAAGTCCGGGACAGCGGCCTCAAAGACCCCGGCCTCACAGATGATTTCCTGCCCGAAAAACGATTGCCATACAATAGGCTTCGTATCCTCCGGCGCATCCGGCCTCGTATCAATCACCACGGACCCCGAAAAAGAACCATGATCCGTCTCGATAACCCAGCCATCTTGCGATGTTTTGACGATCTTAGTGATCGCATGCCCGAGATGCAGTTCAATTATGGGTGATCGTTTGATCGCGGTAAGCGCAAATTCATAGAAATCACCGGACCGGATCATCTGATACGGAGTTGCCGCGCAGTCCACAATTGTTTCCAACTGACCGTTCGCAATCCTGAATGCCGTCCATTCGCGCGCTGCCAAGTGCGAAAAATGCGCATCATCAAGTTTCCAGAAGCACCATGTGCGGTCGTTTTGGTAAACGTCGCGTTTTTCGATAATAATCACCTTTTCATAAGGCATCGGACCCTTGGCCAGCCTCATGGCCAAACTCAACCCCGCACAACCGCCCCCCAAAATGAGTAAAATATTCGGTGTCATGCGGCCCCCGAATGCGTAAAGGGAAGATCCGTCAAATGCGCGTGAAGTCGCGCATCATGAACGCTCCGATATTGCCAAAAAGCGGGCCGGAACGGCAAGGAAAGCAGAATCAGGATCGACACGATCGCCTTCGTCCGCAACGGAACCATCGTGCGCTGTGACCATACGTCAAAACGGTTTCTGGCTATTTTCAATCCAATCTCGCGATAAACCCGGCCTGCAATGAAGATCGCCGTTCGCGCGCCAAACGGCAGAAATGGCAGACCCGCATTGCCACTCCGATAATACATGTCTGCAAGAAGAAGTAAGTGTTCAACCGATCGAGCGAGCTTGCCTTTGACCTCTTCCGTTGGGTCCACCAGCAATGCCGGCTCAACGGCCCCGATCGAGTCCGCCGGAACATACCGGCGATCCATCGTGGCATCTTCCCTGACATCCCGCGCAATATTGGTGAGTTGCATGGCAATGCCGAGATCAATCGCATGAAACAGAGCGGTCGGGTTCTTCACATCCAAAGCCGCGCTCATCATCAACCCGACCGTGCCAGCAACCCTGTAACAATAGCGCAGCAAATGCGCCTCGTTATCAATACGAACCCGGTCCAGATCGCTCAAAACACCCGCGATAAGCTCCAACGGGATCACGAGATCGATCTGGCATTCATGAAAGAGCGCCAGCGCATCAAGAACACGCGGATCATCCGATGTGTTGGCCTTCAAATCCCGGACAATCCTCGCCAATTCAGCGCGCGCCCCGTCAGCAGTCGGAGAGTCGTCGGCGACATCGTCAATATATCGGCAAAAGCCATAGAGCCGTGTGGCACGCACCGCATATTTCTTGATCAGGAAAAACCGCGCCCAATAAAAACTCTTGCCCTTCGCCGCAAGCAATTGGTCGGATCGCTCATACTCATCTTCACGAGAACTCGTCATGATTGCCCAAGCGCTAAAGCGTTTTCAAGTTCCGGAAACGAGGTCTCATCAAAGGGCCGGACAAAAGGCGAAGGAGCGTCAAGAGCACATCGAAGCCGCCTCGAACACCATCTGCGATCCACCCGCCTCATCCCCTATTAATCACATCGCTCCACCAGAGCATCCACCACTTTTGCCGATGAGAGAACGCCCGGCAGCCCCGCCCCCGGATGCGTTCCGGCACCTACCAGATAAAGATTTTTCACACCTTCCGCCTTGTTGTGAAAGCGGAACCAGGCCGACTGGCGGAACAAGGGCGCAATCGAAAAACCCGCCCCGAACATGCTGCGATAATCATCCTTGAAGTCCGCAGGTGTCATGAAAAAGTTGGACACAATGGTCTCTTCGAGCCCCGGCAAAACGGTTCTGCCGAGCGTCGCGATAATCTGGTTTTGCAGCTTCTCGCCCTCTTGCTGCCAGTCAATGTCAGCCTTCAAATTAGGCACAGGGCACAGAACATAAAAGGAATCACAGCCTGGTGGCGCAAAACTCGTGTCCGTCGCGGTCGGGCGATGGAGATAGAGCGAAACATCATCATTCAACACTTTTCGATGGAAAATATCCGTCAGCAACTCCTGATAACTGTCACCCATAATAATCGTATGATGCGCGACCTCGTCATAGGTCCGCTTCGTGCCGAAATATAAAACAAACAACCCCATCGAATAATGCGCTTGCGCCAATTTGGCCCGTGTCATCAACGGAAGTTTCACATCCGGCAACATCGATGTGAAGAGATAGGGCGCATCGGCATTGGAGACAATCATATCCGCTTTGATATAGTTTCCATCCTCGAGATGGACGCCGACCGCCGCGCCATTCTCGATGTGCAGGGACGAAACAGTCTGCCCCATCATCAAGCGGACCCCGTGCCGCTCCATCAAGCCAACCAGAGCATCAACAATCGCACCCGTCCCGCCTTTGGCAAAGAACACGCCAAACGAGTATTCGAGAAAATGGATCAGACTGTAAATACTCGTCGTATCGAACGGATTTCCGCCAACTAGAAGAGGCTGGATCGAAAAGGCCCTTCTCAACTTGTCATGCTTGAGATGGGCGGAAACAAATTGCCAGACGGTCCGATAGGCTTTGAGCCTGAGCAAAGTCGGCACCTGTTTCAGCATCAGGAGAAAACTATCAAACGGTCGCGCGGAGAGCTTGGTAAACCCGATGTCAAACAGTCGCTTCGAATGCGCTAAAAGCCGCTGATATCCGGCGACATCATCCGGCGAGATCCGCCGGATTTCAGACACCGTATCCTCCGGATTCCCGCCATAATCAAAATGTTCGCCATCCGAAAAAACAAAACGATACCATGGCTTTAACGCAATAAACTGAAGATGGTCGCTCATTTTTTCGCCGAACAACTCGAACAATTCTTCAATCAGAAAAGGCGCCGTAATAACAGTTGGTCCGGCATCATGCCGAAATCCGTCTTTTTCAAAAACCTGCGCCCGGCCACCGGGCCGGTCACATCTGTCAATGAGGGTAACCGAATATCCCTTTGCACGCATTCTCAGGGCTGATGCCAATCCACCAAACCCTGCGCCGATCACAACAACGTGCACACTATTCTCCGCTTGTCAGACTTGATCCGCCATATAGAGGGCGAGTTCGGCAAATTGATGCCCCACATTCTTAGGCAACATCTTGGCGCTCATTGCGGCCTGTTGAAATTTTTCACGGGCGAGCTGCCGCGCCGTTTTGATCGGGTCGTCGCTTCCTTGAAGCTGCTCCAAGACCAAAATGGCATTGAGCGATCTTTGTTTGCTGTCGCTCGCTACATCTTCTTTCAAATCGTTGAGGTCATCCAGAATTTGATATCCGATCGAGAACGGTTCGACGACAGCTGCTGTTTTCGGAAGCCACTCCGACATTTGGGCCGAAATGAGACACAGTTCCAGCGGCAACCCGATCAGCGCGCCCGATTTGGCAATCACAACCTGTTCGTAGAGTTCGATATCGTTTAACAATTTGTCCTTCAAAGCAAGATCCGCGCACTGCCCCTGTATGACATGAGCGATCCGTTCATGGATTTTTTGGATCAGCTTTCCGACCAATTCAGGTCGCTCAAAACGCGCAAGCGACAAATAAGCCGCCGACAAATAAAGATCGCCTGCGCAGATCGCAATACTTTGCCCATACAACGCCCAAACGGTCTTTTTGCCGCGACGATACTCGTCACGATCTTGAATATCATCATGAATGAGAGATGCGTTGTGGATGAGTTCGCAGGCGGCACCAAGGCAAACAATATTCTCGGTCGACAGACCGACAGCCAGGCCCGCATGGATGCAGAGCTGGACACGCATGCGTCGACCACCTGTTCTCAGATGATAAACCGCGGCTTCGACAACGTTTGAGTGTTCAGTTTCGAGGTGGGAGAAACGCAAGGCCGGATTTTCGGGAGCCAACAACTCCAACATCCGCTGTTCGATCAAAGAAGATATCGCATCGGGCAATTCGGATTGGCTGTTATCCAGCGAACGCGATACGTTTCTCATGTCACTCATCGCCTCAAAATTATTGATAACAGTATCGGATTAAGGCTTTGACCAAAAGCTATCCCGCGTAAGTCTATCACCTGCTTCTAGAGTAAAGAAATCGATAAAAATAAAAAAGACGACCTTCGACGCGATAACAATGCATGGAAGGTCGTCTAATTCAGAACAATTACTTGGCAGTCTTGTCTGTTTCGCTGACGGCAACCGACCAGATGATCACGCCAAAAGCAATCTTGTTGAGAACGTCGGCCAAGTTATAGATCACGTTGAGAGCCTTCATGCTGCTCGCTGGATCGCCACCTGTCAGGTAACCGAAGAAGTAACCGACCGGGTAGATCGCCCAGCCGAAGGTCACAATCAGACGCATCAAGTTAAACGCCGACTGAACCGATGCAGGTGCCTGGCTGGCGTTGATCTTGCCCGCTTCGCCGAGGAAGATTTCGTACAGGATGTACGCCCAACCAATCATACCAACGATGAAGGCTGGCCATACGCCGACATAGCCTGCTTCGCCGACATAACCGGCAACAAGCATGACAAGCGTACCGATCATCAGACGCCAGAACACGCCCACTGGCACTTTCGTGATTGCCGAGAGGATCAAGTAGAACTCGACCATCAACAATGGCACAGTGATCAGCCAGTCAATGTAGCGGTACACGGTAGGCGTCGAGCCTGTCGCGACCCAAACATCGCGCATGTAGAAATAATGCACGGCGGCAATTAACGTCACCAGACCCGAAACGGTCAGCGAGGTTTTCCACTTTCCAGCAACGCGTTGTGTTTCCAGAAAGAAGAAAGCCGTCGAGGCGATGAGGGCCATTGAAATCAGCCAGAAGGAGATACCGACGAAATCATCTGACTTCAATTCAGATGCAGCGAAGGCTTCGCCCCCTAAGGCCAATAAAACAGCGGAACTTGCGACCCCGAGACGGGTCATGGGATTTTTGATAGCGGTCATTCAGAGCGTCTCCTGTTCCATTTTGTTTAAGTTTTAGCTCGAAGCAACACACATTCTAGCAACAAAAATTAAGTAATCAATAACACCTATGTAAATTTTAACGCCCCTCCCAATCGGTATCCGGCTTCAATGCTTGGGGTATGGTCACAACAGGCAATCCAAAGATACCACGGGCCGATGCTCCAAGTCGTGCCGGGCATTGGCCGCATCACGAACGACTGCATCCCTTCCCGACAGGGTATGGAAAATAATTAGTTCATTATTTCAATAACTTGACTGATAAATTCATGGCTCGGCAAATGCCGGTTTTGATAAATGATTGCCTTCTTCCCGCCCCGGAAACGCGGTCAATTCACGAGCGCGTTACGGCTCCTTAAAGCCCCGGGCCACCTTCTCGTCACCTAAAGTCACCCGCCCACACTCACGCCGCAAACACCGCGCCCCTGATGATCACGCCCTGCGCCGTCAGGCGTTTTTTGCCTTCGAGATGTTCGCCGGTCGAATCAACATGGTCGAACCGCCCCGTTTCCAGCGTCAGGATCGAGGCGTCACCAGCCGCACCCTTGCGGAATGTCCCGAGATCCCCCCGCTTCAACGCCCGCGCGGGGTTTTCCGTCGCCGTGCGGATCACATCGCCCAGCGGCATGCCGAGGCAGATGAATTTCGACAGGGTCGTCAAAAGGTCAAACGCCGGGCCCTCAATGCACAAAGCGTGCACATCGCTCGAAATGCAATCAGGCATGAACCCGTTGGCCAGCATGGTCCGCGCAGTCTTGAACGAGAACGAGCCCATGCCGTGCCCGATATCAAAAATCACGCCACGCTTCCGCGCCTCCAGCACCGCCGGCAAAACGCCGCCCTCGGGCGTCGCGGGCGTGTTCGGGAACGGGCGGAAACAATGCGTCAAGACATCGCCCGGCCGCATCCGGATCAAAACCTCCTCCAGCGTCGGCGGCGGCGTGTCGATATGCACCATCATCGGCACGCCCACCTCGTCGGCGACCTGCCGCGCAATATCAAGCGGGATCGTGCCCGAATTCTGCGAGGCGTGCATCCCCACCCGCACCTTGATCCCCGCAATCGTGTCGCGGTTCGCGCGCGTCACTTCCACCGCGTCAACCGGCGCCATCAACCTCAAATCGCCGCTCTCGCCCACCATGATCCGTTTCGAGAACCCGTAAATGCCCGCAAACGAGATATTGAGATAGGCGATAATCCGGACTGGCGAGGGGCGGATCACATGTTCGAGAAAGCCTGCATAATTGCCCGGTCCCGCGCTCCCTGTATCCACAAGCGTCGTGCATCCGCCACGCGCGAGGATCAACGGGTCGACCCCGAGCGACGTGCCGCCCCAATAGACATGCGTATGCAGATCGATCAGCCCCGGCGTCACAATGCGCCCCGCGGCGTCGATCACTTCTGTGCCGCTCAATCCCTGACCGAGCGCCGCCACATGCCCGCCATCAAACGCAACATCCATCACTGCGTCGATCCCCTGCGAGGGATCGATCACGCGCCCGCCGCGCAGCACAAGATCATGTGTCATTCGCGTTGCCTTCCCCTTGGCCACCTCGTCCGGCAGCTTCTTATCTCACAGATCAACTACCTGCCCGGTATGGATCGACCGGTCTGCCGCAATCACGATTTTCAGGCTCTTGACCGCATCATTCATGTGATCCGTCAAATCGATATTCTCGTTGATCGCCTTCAGCAGATAGCGTTGCTCCCGCTCGCACAGCCCGTCATGGTCCGGCTCGTCCGTCATGTCGATCCGCTCGTCCGGCTTCGACATATCGGCATGGTGCCACAAAATCTGGTTCGTCTTCGTATGCGCGTTGATGTCATCCGATTTCACCGCGCCCGCCGTCTCCGCCATCACAATCGACACCGACCCTTTCGGCCCGATCACATCTTTGACGAAAAACGCCGTCTCGCTCATCATCGGCCCCCAGCCCGCTTCATACCAGCCGACCGAACCATCATCGAAAATCACCTGCAACATGCCGTAATTGTTCACCGGCACCTCGTCCGTCAGCCGGGCCCCGATCGCATGTACCTTGATCGGCTTCGCCTTCGTCATCTGGCACATCACATCGACATAATGCACCCCGCAATCGACGATCGGCGGGAAACTGTCCATCAGCCTTTTGTGCCATTCCCACGTCTCGCCATTCGATTGCTGGTTCAAATTCATCCGGAACACCAGCGGCGTGCCAAGCTCGCGCGCAATCTCGATAAACTTCACCCAGGACGGATGCTGCCGCAGAATATACCCCACAACGAGCTTCTTCCCCGTCCGGTGCGCTGTCGCAACCACCTTTTCGGCATTCTCCGCCGTATCCGCGAGCGGCTTTTCGACAAACACATGCGCGCCCGCCTCCATCGCCTTGATCGCGAAATCCGCATGCGTATCCGGCAGCGTGTTGATCGACACCACATCCGGCTTCAGCGTTGCGAGTGCCTCATCGAAATTGCTGAATGTCCGCGCGCCTTTCAGCGCCTCAGGCATTTTGCGGTTGGCAATGCGCCGCTCGCACACACCCACCACCTCGAACCCCGGAATGCGCGTATAGGCCAGCGCATGGCTCATGCCCATATTCCCCAACCCGACAACAAGTACTCTCTGCGTCATAGTCCTCTCCCCGCTTTATCCGCCAATCCTGATCACGTTTCCGGTCCGTGCCGATTCTTCTGCCGCCAATGTCGCCTCGAGCGCCGCCGCCGCATCCTCGGGCCGCCCGATGGCGGGCGTCGTTCCCGTCAGCGCGCATCCCGCGAAATAGGCGAATTCGTCCCGCAAAGCCCCGCCGCGCACACCGTCGAATGACGGCCAATAGGTCGTGTCCGGGCTGTGTAATTTGTCGATCGAGACAATGCCGAGATTCGGGAACGTATCCTGGATATGGATGATGCCCTCCGTCCCGATAATCGACATCCGCTCGTCAATATCGAACGGCGTCTTCTCCGGCATGCACCACACGGTTTCGAGCGTCGCCGAAGCCCCGCCCGCAAAGCGATACATGGTCTGTCCGATATCGGGATGTTTCAGCCCCCGCACATCCACCGTCTGTGCATAGGTGCTCACAATCCTGTCGCCCGTGAACCACAACATCAGGTCGGTATCATGGATGGCATCGCCCACAATCGGCCCGATCTTGTTCAGGATTTCAGGCGTCCATGCCGCCGGAATATTCCGCCGCGAGCTCATCGCCACAATCTTCCCGATCCGCCCCGCATCAATCGCCTGCTTCGCCATGCGGTAGCGCGGATTGAACCGGCAAATATGCCCGATCTGCAAAATACCTTTCGAGCGCTTCGCCGCCGCGATGATTTTCCGGCAATCCGCCACTGTGGACGCCATCGGCTTTTCGAGAAACACATGCTTGCCCGCATCAAGCGCCGCAATCGCCGGCTCCGTATGCTGGTCCCACATCGTCACAATCGAAACCGCATCAATATCCGGATCCGCAATCATCTCGCGATAATCCCGATACGTCTTGCCGACATGGAATTTCTGCGCCAGTTCCGCAAGCCGGTCGGGCGTCCGCGTGCAGAGCGCGGCCAGTTCCAGATTCGGAATGCCGACAATCGTGTCGCAATGGATTTCGCCAAACCATCCGAGCCCGATCACCCCGATTCTCAATCTGTCCATCACCACCCCCTCAAAAATCCTCAAGCGTCAATTCACGCGCCATCACAATATTGCCCGCCGTCAATCCGCAATCGACAGGCAGCGCCACGCCCGTGATCGCCGCAGCATGGTCGGATGCCAGAAACCCCACCGTCCGCGCCACATCAATCGGTTCGACAATTCGCCCCAGCGGATACCAGCGCTTCAGCGTCGCCAGTACGTTCGGGTCCTTCTTCGCGCGCACTTCCCACAAGGGCGTCCTTACCGTGCCGGGCAGCACGCTGTTCACCCTGATATTGAAGCGGCCATATTCCAGCGCGAGCGAACGTGTCAGCGAAATCATCCCGGCCTTGGCTGCACTATAGGCAGGGTCGCCAAGCGCCCCGAGACCATTCACCGAGCCAATATTGATAATCGCTCCCTGTCCCTTGTCCTGCATTCCCGGCAGCACCGCATGGGCGCAGAAATAAGCCCCGTTCAGATTGCCCTGCACATCATGCTCCCACCCCGCGGGGTCGGTCCGGGCAAAGGTCGGATGCTTTGAAAATCCGGCATTATTGATCAGGATATCAATTGTCCCGAGCTGCCCGGCGAGCGCTGCAAACCCCTGCTTGACCGCAGCCGCATCGGAAATATCCACCCGAACCGCTGCCGCTTTGATCCCTTCGCTAACGAGTTGTTCGGCCACGCTATCAACCGTCTCGCTCTGGTCGATCAGCCCGATGGCGGCGCCCTGCGTACCGAAATAGCGGCACAAAGCCTGCCCGATACCACCCGCTGCACCCGTAATCGCGACTATTTTGCCGTCAAACATCATCGCGCCGCCTCGAGTGCCCGTAGCCCGTCGGCAATCCAGCCAATATTCGCGCTCCGCAAATGACCCCAATTATAGAACGCGACCTCCGAAACGCCGCCCGCGCCAAGCGCCTGCATCGCCGCCAAAAAGTCACCCTTCGTTTCAAGATCGGGAAAGGCCGGTCTCACAATCCCGCGCAAATGCCCTTTTCCACGCAATCTGCGCCTGATATCGAACAGGTCGGCTTTCACCCGTTGAGCGCCCGGTTCATAAAAACACGCCTCGATAATGCCTGTCGCATCTGCAAGCGCCGCAAGATCGCTGCCCTCATACCACGCGCCTCCCGTGGGCCGTGCAACGGAGGGGATCACCGCAACATCGACCTCCTTCCGCACAGCACCGCGAATATCCCGCACGAGCGATGTCACCACCGTGCACCGCCAGTCGAGATACGCCTTCAGATCGCCATCCGTCCGTGTATCCGCCGCCCAGAATGCTTCCGCCATATCGGCCGGATAATCGAGATCGCTCGCCAGATACGCGCTTACATCCTCCGCAACCTGCGTCTTCAGCCGGGTCGCATTGATCCCCGCAGCCTTGGCCCCCTTGAGGCAATGCGGACAGAAACAAAGTCCGAGTTGGCTATCAAGCCAGCGGTTCGGGCGGTTCAGGGCAAACTCGTGATGGAACCCGTGCGCATAAGGTAAAAACCCCGGCGTCTCCATCGAAAGCCCGCTCACCGGATAAGTCTCCGTCACATCCTGCGCGAGGCCGATCGCATAGGCGCGCGCATCCGGAGCCGACGGGCACAGATTATAAATATAGCGATCCCCGAACGCATTGCTCACCGCCGAGTCGGGGTGTGCCGACCCCAGCAACGTATTGTGCAACAGGACGAGCCAGACATTCGTTTTCATGCGCTCCTGAGACGTCAACTCCCGCAGCACGTCCTGCAAACTTAAAAGTGAGTTGGCGACGGGCTTGATCGCACCATACCGCGCGGGGTTGGCCTTGAAATAGACAGTTCCGTCTTCCGGAAAATACACCTTCCCCGCTCTGCCGTGCGGACGGAGAAATTTTCCCGCGTGATAACTTCCGGCAATCGTGACGGTATCGAGCCCGAGCGCCTCAAATTGCCCGACAGCCTTTGAAACGCCCTCTTCCGCAAGATCCCACGCATAGGTGTAGATGGCCTTGTAGCTCATGACGCGTTTCCTCGAACTGGATCAATTCCCGAACCAGCCCTCTTTCAAATACTGCATATACTCAAAAACCGTCCCGTATTTCCGGATGAAAACGACCTTCAGAAAATCGCCGACGACGAAAGGTTCGATCAGGATTTCTTGCCCTTCAATATGTGGCTCGATCGCGTCGACCCGATAGGCAATATGCGGATTGTTCCGCACAATTTCCGGCACAGTGGTGCCCTCGGCGTACCGCAGAAATTCGATATGTTCGGGATGGTTGCGCGGGTTCGTCACCCAGACACGGCTCTGCTCGACCCAATCTTCGTTCGGCTGCGGCACGGTCGTCGTAATTCCGATATGATCAAAAACATACATCGGCTGGAGTCCAGTTGAGGAGTGTGCCGGTAGAGGAAAAAGGCGGCACCTTTCGGGTGCCGCCTCGGTCTCGGTCAGAGTGCTGCCTGAATGGCCGCAACGTCAACACCCTTGTAATCTGCCGATAGGGCAAATTTGTCGGCATCCGCTTTCACCTTTGCCGCATCGAAGGCATTGGCTTCATCAACCAGATCGTTCTTGCAGACATCATCGAATTTGAAGTCCTGCGTGATCTGGCCGATCTTGCGGCCCGTCTCGAAGAAGAGTTCCCAGCTGGATTTCAGGTGGAAGCCCCATTTCTTGCGCTCATCCATGCGACCGGCAAACACGGAGGCCAATTGCATCATGGCCTCGGTTGCAACAGCTGGCGTCATTTGCGAGGCGAGCCCCGGGAATTGCTCCATGACGATCTGCGTTGCAGCACGCGGATTATGCTTGCCGAATTCGAGGCCTGCGGCCCACCCTTGGAAGTAACGGGCATAAAGCTTGCGCTTGGCCGCATCTTCGAAGTCGGCCTTGCGGATTACAAAGCTATTGGCCGGAAGTTTCGAGAAATCGCGTCCGAGGAAGTGATCGAAATCGAGCCCTTGGCCCTTCCACATCGCACGATACCCTTCCCAGCACAGAGCCGCATCGCCCTTGCCTTCCTTGAGCAATGTGCCCCACATCGGCCAGCCGGCATCGACATATTTCACTTTCTTTACATCAACGCCTGCAGCTGCCAGCATCGGATCCGTGATCGACTGCCAGCCTGCGCTGCCGAGCAGGATCGTCTTGCCTTCGAGCTCTTTCAGGCTCTTTGGCTTTTCGCCCTTCCGGAACGCTAAGGTGAACACGTCGCCGCCGCCCATATGGAAAGCGGAAACGAGTGGCATTCCCTGCTCGAGAGCCAGAGAAAATACGCCAGGTGACGGATAGCCGACATCGGCCTGTTTCTGGTCAACGAGCTTGACGGTTGACGTTGCTTCCGACGGGCCCGGTTCGAGCGTTGTCGCAATGTCCCCGAAATAGCCGAACTTCTTTGCAACCCAATATGGGTAGTCGTCGAGCACTTCGACGGTTCCGCGTGGTGACACCCACTTGACCGTGTCAGCGGCTAAAGCGGAGCTTACCCCGCCGAGGCCACCAAATGCCGCAACCGACACACCGCCCGCTGTCAAAGTCAAAAGACGCCGACGGTCAATCATCAAACTTTCGCCTGTAAGCTTAGTCATTCGTTCCCCCTCGTTTAAAAAACCACCCTTAGTTCAATGTCCGCCCGCTCTGCTGGGTCGCCCCTGTGCGAACATTTATGCCTCCCAACTGGCCCATTTTTTTCCGAGCCAGAAGAAGAAGATGTAAATCGAGATGCCGATCGTCGCGAGCAGAAAAATGATCGCAAAGAACTGTGGCATCCGGATAAGTGCTGAATAATAGGTCAGACGATTGCCGAGACCCTCGGCGCCGCCCACCATCTCGGCCCCGATTGCCGTCAACAGGCCGAAAATCGAACCGACCATCAGCCCGACAATAATCATCGGCATGGCCATCGGGATTCTGATCTTTGTAAAAATCTGCAACGTGCTCGCACCGAATGAGCGGGCAAGTGCGATTTTGGCCAGATCGACGCGCCGGAATCCGGTTGCCGCGTTGATCATCACCATCGGGCCGCTGGCGAGTGCCACCGCGATGATCCGCGGTTCACTGCCAAACCCGAAACGCAGAATGAGCAACGGCACGAGCGCAAGCATCGGTGTTGTTACGAGCAACAGGATATACGGCGTGACAACCTTTTCCACGAACGGAAACTGGGTGATCACAGCCGCGAGAATAAAACCGATTGAGCCGCCAATGAAAAAGCCTGTCAGCAACTCGTAAAGCGTGATGACAATATGAGGCCAAAGAAAATGCCATTCGGTGAACAGAGCGGTAACGATCTGCGTCGGCTTGGGAATAATATATTGCGGCACATTGAAAAGCCTCAGCAGGATCTCGGAACCCCCGATAATCACAACTGCGACCAATATGATCACAACGATCTCCAGCTTGGACCGGTGATCTCCGGAACCGAACGACGACAGTCCCGCAAGCCCCGATCCGCCTGCTCCCCCCGGCTTCTTGTTGAATTCGGGGATTTTATTACCCAACGCCTTGTCCAAGTGTCTCTCCGTCAGTCCGTTTCAGGTAATTGCAAGCCCTGCGGCAGCACCGCGACCGTTATCGATGCTTCCCTTGATTT
This sequence comes from Alsobacter soli, assembly GCA_945883115.1. Classification (GTDB taxonomy): domain Bacteria; phylum Pseudomonadota; class Alphaproteobacteria; order Rhizobiales; family Beijerinckiaceae; genus CAIUPE01. The sequence continues at coordinate 42,042 of CAMCXA010000002.1, read as the reverse complement.
CAAGAACGCGCGCGATGAAATCTGGCTTCGTCTGAATATCGACAGGACGCGGCCGGGGAATATCGATGTCATAGATAGAGGCAATCCGGCCCGGCCGTGCAGACATCACGACAACCCGGTCCGCCAGAAAAATGGCTTCCGAAATTGAGTGGGTTACGAATACGATCGTCTTCCGCGTCTCCATCCAGATTTCCTGAATGAGAAGATTCATCTCGTCGCGGGTAAACGCATCGAGAGCACCAAACGGCTCGTCCATCAGCAGCACGGACGGGTCAACCGCCAGACTGCGCACAATCGAGGCACGTTGCTGCATGCCCCCCGAGAGTTCCCGCGGGAATTTATTCTCGAACCCCTTGAGGTTCACCCGTTCCAGCAGTGAATCGATGCGCGCCTGATCCGGCGGCTTCCGCTTCAACTCGAAAGGAAGCGCTATATTCTTTGCAAGATTCCGCCATGGCAACAGATTGGCATCCTGGAAAATCATCGCAATTTCCGGATGCGGTTGCGTGATCGTCTCCGATCCGAGCTTGACCTCGCCCCCGCTGAGTGCATGAAGCCCCGCCATCGACCACAGCAATGTCGACTTGCCACATCCCGACGGACCAAGAATACAGAGGAACTCACCCTCGCGGACGTCGAGCGATACATTATCGAGCGCGTGGGTAGAGCCCGAGCGCGTCTCGTAAAACTTGGTGGCGGAGTGTATCGCCATTTTTGTTTTGGTCATCACTGTTCCATTTTTATCAAACAGACCACGCTGTTCCGGTTCAACAAGCGTGTTTCACCGGTACAACTCTCCCATTTTATCCGTCCAACACGGACGCTTTTCCGCAGAATCACATCGGGTTGGAGTTTTTTAGGAGGTCTGCTCGCCCCTCTTGATTGAAAGTATGTTACAGAAACAAAATCCACGCAATAGGAAATGATCAGGGAGACGAAAAAATTTAATAATTAAAAAAATGTCATTGAAACAGCAATTTATACCAAAATTACGCAAAGTATTGGAATTTTCATTCACCGCGCCACAAAATTTCTCACCTGATTTCAGTTGCGAAGGTTAAGGATATCCTGTAATTAAATTACAGACAGTAGAAGCGGTCGGAGCCTTTCCCCCATGGACGAAATCGCCCCCGGCGCATCCGACTTGGTTGGCGATCAGACGCCTGCAATCGATCTTGTGTCGCGGATTCAGAGGATAGAAAGCGGTTTGTCGCCTGCCGAGCGCCGCGTTGCCGAAGCCGTTGCAAGCGATTATCAGGCAACAACGCGGATGACGATATCTGAACTGGCTAGTAAAGCGGGCGTAAGCCAGCCAAGTGTCACCCGCTTTTGCCGTTCTGTTGGTTGCTCTTCTTTCGGCGAATTCAAGATATTGCTTGCAACAACATTGACTGTTGCAGCCGTATATTTGAGCTCGGATCGTGTTTTCAATGACGATATTGGCCAATTGGCACAAACCGTCATGATGCGCGCTGCAAATACGATCCGCGATTGTCTGGATCAGCTCGATACAAACGCCATTCAGCGAACCATCAAGGCAATTGCCGCGGGTGCCCGCCTCGATATTTATGGGCAGGGCGGCGGTTCCGCAGCCATGGTCGAGGACGCCAAACTCCGCTTCTTCCGCCTCGGCATCCCCGTTTGCGCCTACATTGACGGCCACCAGCAAAGAATGTCCGCCGCCACCCTGCATCCAAAGGACGTTGTTTTCGCCATTTCAAATAGCGGTCGCTCCAAAGCGGTCGTCGGAGCCGTTGAGATTGCGCGCTCTTTTGGCGCAATGACGATCGCGTTGACCCGCCCGGGAACTCCGCTAGCCTTGGCGTCCGAAATTGTCATTCCGATGTCCGTGCCCGAGGACGCTAACGCATTAATTCCGACAGCTTTTCGATACGCTTACATGGCAATCATCGACACCATCGCAACCGGCGTGGCCTCAGAAATGGGAAGCCGCTCGCGCGAAGCTTTACGACGTGTACGTTACACTCTGGCAAGCATCGGCATCGCGATTCCCACACCGACATCCGACCCGACACCATTGATGAAAAACCTGAAACCTCAAGAATAAAAGACTCGATTTTCGAAAGGATACAAAATGCCGAAGATTATTAACCCCGGTATCATCGTAAAAAACTGGTTGAAAGAGTTCGGGTCGGCGCTTGAAAAAAAAGATGTCCAGAAAACAATAAATTTATTCGGCGACGAATGCTTCTGGCGTGATCTTGTTTCTTTCACATGGAACATAAAAACCATGGAAGGCAAAGAACAGATTGCCGATATGCTCCGCGCTAATCTTGCTGCTATCGCTCCAAAGAACTGGAAAATGGAGGGAAAGGCCACGGCCACGTCTGACCTGATAGAGGCTTGGTTTACCTTTGAGACAAGGCTTGCAAAAGGGCGGGGAATACTTCGCCTGAAAGACGGCAAGGCATGGACGCTTCTGACAACGATGTCGGAATTAACGGGTCATGAGGAAAAAACAGGAAAAAATCGAATTCTTGGTACAAAGCACAATATATATGGCCAACAGAAAAACTGGCTCGAGCGTCGACACGAAGAAGAAGCCTCGCTTGGATACACGCAGCAACCCTATTGCGTCATCATTGGCGGTGGCCAAGGCGGCATTGCACTTGGCGCGCGGCTTAAACGTCTGGGCGTTCCAACAATTATACTTGAAAAAAACCCCCGCGCCGGCGACTCGTGGCGAAACCGCTACCGCTCTCTCGTTCTCCATGATCCCGTTTGGTATGATCATCTTCCCTATCTTCCGTTTCCCGATGATTGGCCGATTTTCACCCCGAAGGACAAACTGGGTGATTGGCTCGAAATGTACACCAAAGTCATGGAATTGAATTATTGGGGCTCGACAGAGTGCAAAAAGGCCTCATTTGACGAAGCAACCCAAGAGTGGACGGTTGAGGCCATTCGCGATGGAAAGCCGGTCACTTTACGGCCGAAACAGCTTGTTTTCGCCACGGGCGCATACGGTCCCCCCAACGAAATTGACTTGCCGGGAATTGAGAATTTTGCAGGTGAGCATTACCACTCAAGTAAATATCAAAGTGGCGCAAAGTATAAGGGCAAGAATTGCATCGTCATCGGCTCGAATTCTTCCGCACACGATATCTGCGCCGATCTTTGGGATCATGGCGCCAATGTCACGATGATCCAGAGATCATCAACCCATGTGGTCAAATCCGAAACCCTCATGGATCTGGCGTTCAAGGATCTCTATTCCGAAGAGGCCGTGCAACGAGGCATAACAACAGAGAAAGCCGACCTGATTTTCTCGTCAACGCCCTTCGCAATCATGCACCGGTCACAAATTCCGCTCTATGCCGAAGTTCGCAAGCGCGACCGGAAATTTTACGATCAGCTTGCCAAAACAGGGTTCAAACTCGATTTCGGCGATGACGAGTCCGGTCTCATGATGAAAGCACTCCGTTCAGGTACGGGCTATTATATCGACGTCGGCGCCTCCAGCCTCATGATCGAAGGCAAAATCGGCATCAAGAGCGGCGTCACACTCAAAAAGATCAATGAACGGAATGTCGTCTTTTCAGACAACACGGAAATGCCGGTCGATCTCATCGTGTGCGCCACTGGCTATCAGTCCATGAATGGCTGGGTCGAGAAACTTGTGTCGAAAGACATGGCCGATAAAGTCGGCAAGTGCTGGGGCTTGGGATCCAACACACCGAAAGATCCCGGACCATGGGAAGGCGAACCCCGCAATATGTGGAAGCCGACCCGGCAACCAGGGCTCTGGTTCCATGGCGGCAACCTTCACCTCTCGCGCCACTACTCACACTTTGTTGCTCTCCAGCTCAAGGCAAGAATGGAAAACCTGCCAACCCCTGTTTATGGGCTGCAAAAGGTTCACCACCTCGCCTGAGGAGAACATTGAACGATTTTTGCGTCCGCCTACGGAAGAGGTCGACGCGAGCAATTCATGTCGTGAGACAGTTATAGTCGCCTGCGCTGAATTGGCCCCATAATCACCAATTCAGCGTCTTTCCTCCACCATAACTCCAACGTTCCGGTGGGCACTGGAAATTTACCGCTTGATAGGGACACTCATTACCGTTTCAGGCACTGGAAACACCCGCTTCTTTTCCATCCTCACTGGTCACACTTTCTCCAACAAAACCAATTTTCACGACATACCGCACCCATCAATCGGGCATTGCCCGCAGTCTCGGTGAAGCCGAAAAATGGCACAACGGCCCTAGTCTTCAGGATGTTCTTAAACTAATCATTTGCAGAGTTTATACCTGCTAAGTTATTGGTATTCCTGTCTGCACGACCGGTTTACCTCTGATTGGTTGCCGGAACTATCATCTCCCGACTGTCCGAAAGGCCCTTCATGTCATCTCCCAAAACGCTCGATCTTATCTCCATCGGCCGCTCCTCGGTCGATCTTTACGGCCAACAAGTCGGCGGCAGGCTCGAGGACATGGCGAGCTTCTCCAAAGCCGTTGGCGGCTCACCCACCAACATCGCCATAGGCACCGCCCGGCTGGGTCTCAAAAGCGGCCTGATTACCCGCGTCGGTAACGAGCATATGGGCCGCTTCATCCGCGAGCAGTTGGAGCGCGAAGGCGTTGATATACAAGGTGTTCACACCGATAAGGAGCGGCTGACGGCGCTGGTTCTTTTAGGCATTCGCGATGATAAACAGTTCCCGCTGATCTTCTATCGCGCTGATTGTGCCGATAATGCTCTGGATGAAAGCGATATTGACGAGGCCTATATCGCCTCCTCGCGCTCTGTCGTTGTTACAGGCACACATTTCGCCAAGGCCAACACGGCGGCAGCACAAAAGCTCGCAATGGCATATGCCAAAAGGCACGGTGGCAAGATTGCGATTGATATCGATTACCGCCCAAATCTTTGGGGTCTCGCAGGCCATGGCGCAGGTGAAGAGCGCTATATCAAATCTGGCGATGTAACGGCGCATTTGCAGCCAATTCTGGCCGATTGTGACCTCATTGTTGGCACCGAAGAAGAGATTATGATCGCGGGCGGTGAGGATACGCCGTTTGACGCGCTGAAAGCGGTACGTCGTCTTTCGACGGGCACAATTGTGATGAAGCGCGGCCCGATGGGGTGTGTCGTTTTTCCGGGTGCCATTCCGGACGATATCGAAGACGGCATCAAGGGCCCGGGATTTCCAGTCGAAGTCTACAATGTGCTGGGTGCGGGCGATGCGTTTATGTCAGGATTTTTGAGAGGTTGGCTGCGCGACGAGCCGATCTCCACGTGCTGCGCCTATGCCAATGCCGGCGGTGCCTTTGCTGTTTCAAGACTACTTTGCTCGGCAGAATACCCGACTTTTGAGGAAATGCAGTATTTCATCACGAAGGGTGCAGCCTCCCGCGTGGTACGCCATGATGCAGCGTTAAACCATTTGCATTGGTCGACAACACGAGATTCGATGACATCGTATCCCAAGGCCGATCACGTCTATGCTCTCGCAATTGATCATCGCTCGCAATTGGAAGATATAGCCGATAAGGCCGGTGCTTCGCGCGAGCGGATCAAGGATTTCAAGCGGTTAGCTGTTGAAGCTGCCGCGCAGGTTGCCAAAGGTCGGGATGGCTTCGGTATATTGCTCGATGGCACTTATGGTCGCGAAGCGCTGTTTCGCGCGGCGGACCACAATTTCTGGATTGGCCGCCCGGTTGAGTTACCCGGATCACGCCCACTTGACTTCGAGGGAGGGGGTTCGCTCGCGGCCAAACTGATCGAATGGCCGGTCAATCATATCATCAAATGTCTGTGTTTCTATCATCCGGATGACACTCCTGAGATGAAGTCTCGACAAGAGCGTGAATTGCTCAGGCTTTACGCCGCCGCCCGCTCGCTCGGGCGTGAGTTGCTCGTTGAGATCATTTGCGGCAAGCATGGTCCACTGAACGAGGATACGTCGGCAAAGGTCATGCAGCGGCTCTACAGCCTCGGCATAAAGCCAGATTGGTGGAAGCTCGAGCCGCAAAAAACGGCCAGGGCCTGGGCCAATATTTCAGCGGAAATTGACGTCAATGACGCCTTATGCCGTGGCATCGTGGTGCTGGGCCTCGATGCGCTAGCCGATGAACTGGCTGAGGCCTTCCGGATTGCACGCGGTGCAACTCGGGTGAAGGGTTTTGCGGTTGGCCGAACGATCTTTGCAGATCCGGCGCGCGCCTGGATGGCGGGTAAGATTGATGATGCCATGGCAACACAGCAAATGGCCGAGCGATTTGCCAGCTTGGTCGAGGCGTGGGAAAGGGCTGTTTGAACGTTCAATATTGTGCAAGATTTATTATGTGAGCGCTCCTGAGAGTTTTATACTTGAACAGCGCTGATGGGACCGATGAAAGATAAAATAGCCGTTTAATTTGGGCGATAAATGCAATTCCACTGTCATGAAGTAATGCCAGTTTTTCGATTGACTCGATTGCAACGTCCGCGTTAGCCTGAGATAATTGGTAGGTGAGTAAAGCAAAAAAAGGCGTGACCATATTGTGAATCTTGAGATTTTAACCAAGATCGATGGAAACAAATTCCTGCTTAGTTTTAATCAAAACGATTACGATAATCGCGGATGTTCGGGGAGATTTTTAGATAATGTTTGATCAGAGCCTCAAGGCGATGGCCCGCTCAAAATCACCGAAATTCGGGTCCTTTATTGTCGAATTTGCCACGCCGGGCATTGGTCATATCCTGAGGGAGGCAGGTTGTGATTTTGTTTTATTTGATATGGAACACTCGGGTTTCAGCATTGAGACAGTCAAGCAAAGCGTTCGCTATTTTGAAGCTGCCGGCATTCGGATGATCGTGCGCGTACCGTCGAAGGATTACGATCATATTTCTCGCGTCTGTGACATGGGTGCCGAGGGCATCATGTTGCCGATGGTAAACACCGCGGAAGAGGCTCGCCGCATCCTTGACAGCATCAAATATGTGCCTGATGGCAAACGCGGCGTTGCCCTTGGGGTAGCCCACGATAATTACCGAAATGTTGGAACGGTCTTAGAACGCTTGATGGCTGCAAATAGACGAACGACCTTGTTCTGCCAAATTGAGACTGTTGACGGTGTCGAAAATGCAGATGCCATGGCCGCGATGGATGGCGTCGATTGCCTATGGGTGGGCCATTTTGATCTTTCGGCGTCGCTTGGTATTCCTGGAGATTTTAGGAACAAAACATTCACGGATGCGATTGCGACCGTTGCTGCAGCAACGAAGAAACATGGCAAGGCGTTGGGTCGCCTTGTACCGGATGTCGAGACAGGGATTGAATACAACAAGCTCGGGTTCGATTTTATCTGTTATTCAGGCGACGTCTGGATCCTGCAGAGTGCGTTAACCGATGCAGTCGGCAAACTCCGCAATGGCTGTATTTCACAAAAATAAGGGTTAGTTATGAGCGCTCCGTATCGCGTCGCACTTTCAGGGGATTTTAGAAAAGCGGACGGTTCGCCGACCTTTCCCGATTTTGATACGCGTCCACTTTTTGACGCACCGGGGGTCGAGGTTGTGTATCTGGACATGGCAAATCCAGTTCGGGCAGATCAGGTGGCCGATATAGACGCACTCATATTGCTAACGCCACATTTCAGAGCCGATAGTATTCATACGAATGGTCGACTTGGAGTCGTAGCGCGCTTCGGTGTTGGATACGACAATGTTGATGTTGATGCTTGCACGAAAGCTGGTATTGCGTTGGTGATTACACCAGACGGCGTTCGGCGTCCGGTTGCAGTCTCTATCCTAGCGTTCATTCTTGCTCTAACTGGCAAGCTCATGATTAAGGACAAGTTGACCCGGGAGGGCCCTTCTGGGTTCAACCGCCGCGGCGATCACATGGGTGTTGGGCTCGTCGGGAGGACATTAGGTTCTGTAGGCATAGGCAACATAGGCGCAGAGCTATTTCGATTGGCTAAACCGCTTGATATGCGGTTTATCGCTCATGATCCATTTGCGGACACAGCCATCGCAAAAGAGCTCGGTATAGAGCTTGTTGGGCTTGAGGACGTGTTTCGGCAGGCTGATATTCTGACGATAAACTGTCCGCTAACTCCCCAAACGAAGCATCTCGTAAATGCCGAGCGGCTCGGATTGATGAAGCCAACGGCCTATTTTATCAACACGGCGCGTGGTCCGATTGTTGATCAAAAGGCGCTAACGAAGGTGCTTCAAGAGCGCCGCATTGCCGGTGCTGGACTTGATGTGTTTGAAGTTGAGCCGCCCGAGGCAGAGGACCCGATTCTCAAGCTCGATAATGTGGTTGTTGCCCCGCACGCTTTGTGCTGGACGGATCAGTGTTTCGCCGGAAACGGCGCAGCTGACGTGCGCGCCGTACTCGATGTCCAACGTGGGACAGCCCCGCGTGGAGTTGTTAATCGCGCGGTTTTGGAAGATTCGCGCTTCAAGGCGCGCTTGGAAGGTTTCGCCCACCGGTTCGGATCATAAATGGATGTTCGGGATTGCGCAAATTCTGACAAGCTGGGCGAACCTATCGAGTGAGCCATTTGAAGCATTAATGCTGTGCCCTTCGACGCTTCGAACTTCAATCGGTCATTAGTTGCTAAGGATTGATTACAAGTTGATGCGAGGAAAACCATCATGACCAAAACCCCGCCCCGCTCGATCTGCCTATTTGGCACCGAAGAGCCGGTTGAAGCGCCAATAATTCTGAAAGCGGGCCCGTTGTTGGCGGAGTTTGAAGCAGGAAATTTACGCTATGTCAGGTTTCATGGTGTGGAAATGATCCGGGCATTGTCTTACATTGTGCGCGATCGTGATTGGGGTACCTATAATCCGAGGATCCGCAATCTGAAAATTGTAACGAGCTCTGATCATTTCCACGTCAGTTATGATGCCGAGGCGGGCGACGCGACACAAAATATGCGCTATTCGGCGGTCATCACTGGCGATTCGACCGGCGCGCTCCGGTTCGAGGGCAATGCCGATGTCGTCACGGATTTTGTTACGAACCGGACCGGTTTCGTGGTGCTGCATCCGATTGAGGGTGTCGCTGGTCATCATGCCATGATTGAGCATGTTGATGGTCGACATGTCGAAACACTGTTTCCCAAATTAATCGATCCGATTCAACCAATGATGGAGTTGCGCGCAATTACCCATAATTTCGGACAGGGTGCGAAAGTTCGCTGTTTGATGGAGGGGGACACCTTCGAAATGGAGGACCAGCGGAATTGGACGGATGCTTCTTATAAAACCTACGTTCGCCCCCTCGCTCTTCCGTGGCCGTACACGCTCGCTAAAGATACAAAATTTTCACAAGCGGTGTCCCTTAGCGTTGAAGGGCAGCCATCCCACGGGGGCGCGGGAACCGACGGTAGTATCCCCATTGTGGTAAAGCCTGGAAAATTTAAGGCTCCAGCACTTGGCTTTGGCCTCGACCCAGATGACTGCGAAAGTGTATTGACCCATATTGATATGGCGCGCCCGCTGGCGCCGCAACACCTCATCTGCCATTATGACCCTCGACGTGGCCATTCCGCTGAAACGCTGAAGCAGCAACTTGCCATCGCGCGTGAGCTTCACGCAGAGCCGTGGCTGGAGGCTGTCATTACCCGCGTCGATAGTTGGCAGGACGAGGTATCGGCGCTTGGCTCGGTTGTTGGTACGCTTGGCAATCCTTTTTTTCCCCTCGTGATGTTGTCGCCCGCGTCGGATCTTAAATGCACATTGCCCGGAACGACATGGCCTCCCTGTCCTCCAGCCGAAGATCTTTTCCGTCATGCGCGTACGCACTTTCCAAAAGCGAAACTTGTTGGAGGCATGTTCAGCTACTTTACCGAATTGAACCGCAAGCGTCCGCCACTCGACGTCATGGATTCGGTTAGCTTCACGACATCTGCGCTTGTTCATGCAGGCGATGACCGTTCAGTAACTGAAAGTCTCGAAGCATTGCCGCATATAGCCCGAAGCGTTCGTGCGATCGTTGGCGATACGCCCTATGCGGTAGGTCCTAGCGCGATTGGGATGCGTGATAATCCATATGGCGCGAAGACGATGGATAACCCTGAAAGTATTCGTCAAGCAATGAACTGGAATGATCCGCGCCAGCAGAGCCTGCTCGGTGCAGCTTGGAACGTCGGGTATTTTGCCCATTTTGCGCAAGGCGGTGCCCGTTCAATCGCTCTTGGCGGAATCACCGGGCCTTTTGGTTTGTTGTCAACGCCCCAAAATTGGAAACAGGCTTGGTTTGATCAGAATCGCGGTCTATACCCATCCTATCACGTCATGCGGGTTCTTTCATCCTTCGCTGATGCAAATTTGTGCGAAGTTGCCATTGGAACACCGCGCGATGTGCAAATGATTGCGGTTCAGCGAAACGGCGGCATCGAGGCGTTGGTTGCCAATCTCACCGGTACGCAGCAAAAAATCGAATTGTCCGGCTTTGACGGTTCCATGGCGAATGCAATTCTCGACGCATCAACTTTTGCCGCAGCTTCGCAAAACTTATCCTTTCTGAGCGAAACAAGTAACAAGCTGGTTGGACGATCAATTATTCTCGATGCCTATGCCGTTATGCATCTTAAATCTGCTTGAGCGCTGACACGCTCAGGCTTTCGGCGACCATTTCTTCGGCTTTACTGATGCGTGCGAAACTGCCGATTCATAAGCAGCTTCAACAAGAGCGAATGTTTTGAGATTGTCGACACCTGAGGTTTCAGCGTCCCGTCCTGCGCGGAAAGATGTAAGCATATGAGCGTTGGTATGAAGTACTGCCTCCTGCGAGACATGCCATGGACGGCTTGTCCATGAAAGAAGTGGGCCGCCAATATTTTCTTCAAATGACAGACCTTGGGTTGTCACGACCATTTTTTCGCCCCGCGTCACAATAATGGACCCTTTTGTACCTTCAATTTCCACTAGCGTCTCAGGAAACTGATCGGGAATGCGGCGTGCCTCATATGTTGCTTCGACGATTGAGACGGCACCCGTTTCGTGTTTCAGAATCATTGTTGCCGTATCTTCTGCTTTAATGTTCGGATTTCTCCGTTGTGTCTCACACGAAAGATGTGCAACCTCACCCATCAACCAGCGTGCCAGGTCAAGCACATGAATGCCGACATCAAGGATTACAAGGCGATCTTCCTGAGCCAGATAAGGCTGCCCGAGATAGACATCGAAACCTGTTCGGAATGATATCCGTGCCCAATTAGGGTCACCGATTGCTCCTGAGTCAAGAACCGCTTTCACGCGCCGCATTGATGTTGCAAACCTGAAATTTTCATGGACTGCGAGCCAAGTGCCATGCGCTCGGGCATTTTCGACAATGGCAACACATTCGTCCCAGTTTGGGGCAAATGGCTTCTGAACGATCATTGCGATTTTGTGCTCCGCGGCCATTGCCGCCAATGCGCGATGGCTGCCCATTCGGGTTGTAATATCAAGCAAATCAATCGGCATCGACTCGAGCATTGTCGCCGCATCAGTAAACCATGCCGCACCGAAGCGCCTGCCGGCAGCCTCAGCTTTGATGGGATCCTGATCGCAAACCGCAACCAACTCTGCGTTTTGTGATTTAAGGTCGCCCCAGGCATGAAGATGATTTTGCGCGTAAAAGCCGCACCCGATTAGTCCAATCCGTGTTGTGCGATGTTCAACCATAATAGAGGATCCTTTGAGATGCTTAGTATAATAGTTAAACTATGATGATATTGTCATTGCCACTCGGCAACAAGATGGTCTAGCTTGGCTTTGTGGTCAGAACAAAAAAGATTTTTGGTCGTTTTCTGTTCCGCTTTTTAGTTGAAACAGGATTCATCGTTCTCAATCGAGCCACGAAGAGATTTTTATTATGGGTGCTTCCCATCAACCTGAAACATAATTGCAATCAATGGATTTGCAATCGAAATAAAGCCAGATTGTTAAGTCGCAAAAGCGAACCGGGGCTAGTTTGAAATGTCAGGTGTCTTGCTTGTCACCGGCGCAAGCCGAGGAATTGGGGCTGCCACTGCTTTGGCGGGGGCGCGTGCGGGTTATGCCGTCGCTGTTCATTACGGCGTCCATCTAGGGGAGGCCGACGCTGTCTGTGCCAAAATACTAAGCAATGGCGGAAAGGCGATTGTCGTACAGGGGGATATGGCTTTGGAGACGGACATTGTCAGCATGTTTAAAACGATTGATTCCGAACTGGGTACTATCACGGCGCTCGTTAATAATGCGGGCAGCGTCATTGCTGTACGCGCAATTGCAGATATTGATTCCTCGATTATTGATCGCATTTTGGCTGTCAATCTTGCAGGCCCAATTTATTGCTGCCGGGAAGCGGTCCGTCGCATGTCGACAGCTTGTGGCGGGAAAGGTGGCGCGATTGTCAATATTTCGTCGATGGCAGCACTACTTGGTGGCTTGCCGAATGAGGTACCTTATGCGGCTACAAAGGGAGGCGTCGACTCGCTTACAATCGGTCTAGCGCGCGAGGTTGCAACTCAGGGTATTCGCGTCAATGCGATCCGGCCGGGCGTTATTGATACGCCGATCCACGCCTTCCATGGCGAAGGTTTCATCGAACGTTTTTCACCGAACCTGCCAATGCAACGCGCTGGTACGGCGGATGAGGTTGCGGAAGCAGCTATCTGGCTTCTTTCGTCCGCAGCATCCTACGTTACGGGTTCAATTCTCAACGTGTCGGGCGGGCGCTAGGCAAGCGGTTTTGCAATTTTACTGCCTGATATCGCGTTTGTGAGCGCTTCTTTCATTAACGATATATCGGTTCCGAGGCACAGCATCCTGAATCCCTTTGCTTGCCATGATAACGCGACGTCTGAATTTCCTGCGAGAAACCCCGCTGGTTTACCCACTTTGGAGCAGGCAGACACCAGATGTGTGACAGCTGCATCGAAACGTGGATGATCAAACTGCCCCGCAATTCCCATACTGTCCGTCAGATCAAAATGCCCAAGCCAGCCGACATCAATGCCCGGAACGGCCATGATAGCGTCCGCATTTTCAATACCTTTCTCTGTTTCGATCAAGGCAATCGCCATTACCCGATCATTAGCCTCACGCATTTTGACGGCAACTTCGCCACCAAGATAATCATCATGGGCCATTGAAAATGCCAGTCCGCGGACGCCTTCGGGCCGATATCGGGTCCAGGCAGCGATCTGCCGAGCCTGTTCCTCAGTTTCAACCATCGGGACCATGATCCCGAGCGCACCAGCATCCAGCACAGTAGCGATCAGATGGTAGTGACACCCCGGAACGCGAACCATAGGTACGATGCCAAGACCGCGCGCAAAGGCGATCTGCGCCTTGATTGTGTCGATGCCGACACCGCTATGTTCCATATCTAGAATGACAAAGCTCGCACCCGCGGTATGCAGGATCTGGCAAAGGCCTGGCGTGAAAAACTCGAATACCATAGTGCCAAAGGCGAGGTCACCAGCCGCTAGGGAAACTTTTACAGGGTTGGATCTCATTACATTACTCCGCAAAGCCGGATGAACAAATTCTGGCATAAAAACATAAATTGCAAAATCGAATTTCTTGCAATAGAATTTTCGAATGTTACCAGAAGGAAATTGCGTCGGTCGAGGTCAACAGATGCTTCGGTAAGATGCAGGATAATGATATAAAGCTCTAAATCTTCAGTGCCGCTGCTTGCATATATATCGGTATGAAACGTGTCGAGATTGCGACTGAGGAGAGACTTATGATTCTAAATGGCGTTCGCGAGGCATGGGCTGAGGGTCGCTCTGTAATTAATGGTTGGCTTTCAACAGATTCCGCCTTTGTTGCTGAAATCATGGCCAATCAGGGTTATGATTCGCTCACAATTGATCTGCAGCACGGTTTCTCTGGCTTTGATGCCGCTCGACCAATGCTTCAGGCGATGCGCGCGAGTAACGTGACGCCTATGGTCCGCGTGCCGTGGCTTGATCCGGCCGATATCATGAAGGCGCTTGATGCGGGTGCTTATGGCGTCATATGTCCCATGATAAACTCGCAAGAGGATGCTCAGCGTTTTGTATCGTATTTGCGTTATCCACCGAACGGTGTGAGGAGCTTCGGGCCTACCCGTGTGACGTTCTCGGCGGGAGTCGATTACGGGCAGCATGCGGATCAAGAGGTGCTCGGTTTTGCCATGATCGAGACGAAGGAGGCTTTCGATAATCTTGATGCGATTGTTGCGACTCCCGGGCTAGATGGCGTTTATATTGGTCCTGCCGACCTTACGCTTGGCCTCATGGGCCGAAAGTACCGGACAGGTTTTGATCGTGAAGAACCAGAGATGGTCGATGCAATCCGACATATACTTGCAACTGCTCACAAGGCCGGTATCCGAGCCGCACTTCACAACGGCACGGCGGCCTACGCGGCGAAGGCGGTCGGTTGGGGATTTGATCTGGTCACGATCTCGAACGATGTGCGTCTGCTGGCCAGCGCGGCTGCGGCTAGTGTTTTGGAAGCCCGTCGACTGATCTTGGCCAAATCCGATTCGAAAAGCGAAGTAAAATCTGCAACGCCTTCGGAAGGATACTGAGATGCCGCATCTGCTCATCGCAGGGAAAATTCATGATGCTGGACTGGCGTTGATCAGGGATGCCAAGGGCGTGACTTATGATTATGTCCCAGAAATTTCACATGAGTCCTATGCGGGCCTGATCCAAAAAGCTGATGGGCTCGTTGTTCGCACTCAGCCTGTTCCCGCGGAAACTATCGGTAAAGCAACAAAACTCAAGATCGTCTCGCGTCATGGGGTCGGTTATGACGCAGTTGATGTCTCGGCGTTGAATATACGCCGCATACCACTCGCCATTGTTGGTGATGTAAACTCGCGACCGGTGGCTGAGCACGCAATGATGTTGATTCTCGCGCTCGCCAAAAAGATTCGTATCTTTGATGGAGCAACACGTGACGGAAAATGGGATCGACGCAACCGTTTCGATTCTACTGAACTCGATGGGAAGATATTGCTGATCGTTGGGTTTGGCCGGATTGGTCACCATGTTGCGCGAATGGCGTCGGGCTTTGGCATGACAATTCTTGCCTATGATCCTGGTCTGGCACCAGAGACTATTCGAACTGCCGGGGCTGAACCGGTTGAGTCGCTGATGGATGGACTTTCTCGTGCGGATATCATCACTTTGCATGCGCCAAGAACCGGAGAGGCACCGCTGATCGGCTCATCCCAGCTTGCCGGAATGAAGCGTTCTGCATTGATTGTGAATACTGCCCGCGGAAGTCTCATTGATGAGGCGGCGCTAGCTACGGCGCTCGATTCGGGACTTTTGGCTGGAGCTGGCCTTGACGTTTTTTCTGAAGAACCTCCATCCGCCCATCATCCGCTTTTTGATCGTGACGATGTTTTAGTGTCACCACATACCGCGTCCCTCACAGCTGAAGCTGCTATTCGTATGGCGGTTATGTCAGTTCGGAATGTGTTGGATTATTTTGAGGGACGGCTTGATCCGTCCCTCGTTGTCAATCGTGCTGCAATAGGCTTTGGCCGTTAGAGCGTCATTGCCTTGGATGGGTGCGGCGAGCCTTCATAGGCCCCCCAAACTGACTGGTCGTAATTGACGTTAGCGCCGGTCATCAATCCTGATTCGCTCGAGGCGAGGAAGGCAACCGCGCGGGCGACTTCGTTCGGGTCGATCAGCCGACCAAAGGGCTGTTGTGTTGCTGCCTTTTCGAGCCAGTCGGGAGGGTTACCGTCGCTCTGCTGAATGAGATGCTCACCTTCTGACGCCATCCAGCCAATATTCAAACCATTGACCCGAATCCGATTCCGTAAAACCGAGAAGGCGATATTCTCAGTGAGTGTGGCCAGTGCGCCTTTCGAGGAACAGTAAGCCGTCAGGAATGGTTGACCTGCTTTAGCTGACATTGAGCCTATATTTACTATTGTCCCTTCGATCTTCTCCCGGATCATCACCTTGAGCGTCTCTTGGATGAGGAAGAACGGGCCACGTACATTGGTATCGAACATGGCATCGAACAATTCCGGAGTCGTGTTCAAAATAGTGCCACGATTGGTGATTGCCGCGCAATTTATCAGGGTATCAATCCGACCAAATATTTTGTCTGCCGTTGAGATTATGTTCTTGCAGTCTTCGATCTTGGATTGTTCAGTCGGCACAAAAATCGTTTTTGTACCGTAAGCGGCAGTAATCTCTTTGGCTGTAGCTTCTCCGCGTGCCTTGTTTCGGCCGCAGATCACGATTCCTGCTGCGCCACGTTCGGCTAATAAGCGAGCAACGGCTTTACCAAGCCCCTGTGTTGATCCGGTAACGATTGCAACTTTGCCGTTGAATTGCGCCATGTTTTAGTACTCCTGCTGTTAAGAGGTTGGATGGTTGGGCTAGAAATTAGGCTTTTCGTTTTGACCGTGTTTGTTCAATTTCGCTTACGGTCGGAATCCGAGGTGCGTCGGTCCGGGTTGGTTGGAGCATTGCGGCCGTTGCAACCGCAAGAGCCTGCACAAGGCACATAGCTGCTGCTCTAGAGCGTGAAAACGAATATTCTTCCTCGGGAATTGTGAAGAGAACTTTTGCCCCCTTAGCAATTGGTGACAATTGGCTATCTGTGATGGCAATGACATTCACGGACGCTTCAGTGGCATTATCGACGATCATTACAACTTCTTTCGCGTAGTGACGAAAGGAGATTGCAACTAGAATATCGCTTTGCCGCATCGTGCGGGCCATTTCTGTTGCCAATCCATCGGCCGGATCGAGCAATACAACTCGGCGTTTCAGCATTGTCATGAGATAGCGCAACAAAACGCCGACAGGCTCCGCGCCGAGGTGTCCAGCCACATATATCGTATCAGCCTCCGCAAGAAGTTTTGCGGCCATCGAGAGTTGATCCTCAAGGGTGTTGTCCAGAAGATGCTGGAGCGCAGCCATATCGCGTACGACGATTGCCTTCAAATACCCAATATTTCCGCTATCAGTATTCTGCGACAGTTCATTTTCGAGCGCGTGGATTCGATCGCGAAACCCCGGCGCGGCCGTTGATAAACGTGTTTGAAAAACAGCTTGCAACGGTTTGAAACCGGAAAATCCAAAACTCTGGGCGAAGCGTACCAGGCTAGAGGGGTGGACACCGCATTGCCGGGCAATCGCACTAATTGATTCCAGTGCGATCACATTCGGGTTCTGCGTAAAAAAACGAGCAATTTTCTGGAACCCCGCCGATAGACGGCTGTAATCTGCAGAAATCATGTTCACAATTTCCTCATAGCGGCTAGGAGTCGCATTGAGGCAGCCTGCTTTTGCCTGTGGATCTGAGGAAGCTGTCGAAGATGCACCGGATCTGTTTTTCTTCATGTAGAGACCATTTTGCCAAACGGAGTACGGTTTTTTAGCTATGGCTCAAGTTAAACGTCCACAAGCTCTCCAATGCTTTTATTAGGATAATATTATTGCTCCTTGCACTAAAATTGCAATTATCATTGCAATTATCTTCGCAAATATCGTTGCATAAATTGTTGGAACCGGTAACATTATATCACCCCGGAAAAATTCGGGCTAAAATTTGGGAGGATAACGGTATGAAAGTCTTGAGAAATGGGCTCTTGCTTGCTGCTCTGATTGAAGTAGCTTTGTGCGTTCCAGCGTTTGCGGCTGGAAAAGTTGTTATTGGTTATTCAGCTCCTGCTCTTCTGGGTGGGCAAGGTCAGATTCAGGCTGGTCTCGTGAACGGCGCTAAGGCGAAGGGCTGGGAAGTGTTGACCATTACGTCCGGGGGTGATGCTCAGAAGCAACTCAACGACATCAATGACTTCATCGCTCAAAAGGTAGATGCCATTGTCGCTGTTCCAGATGACAGCGCGGGTATTTGTCAGGCCGTTAAAGCGGCAAAGGCAGCAAAAATTCCTTTCTACACGATTGATCGTTCGCCATCCGGCTGTGAAATCGATATGGTTGTTCTGTCCGATAATTATCTTGCGGGCAAGCAAGCTGGAGAGGCAATGGTTGCTTTCCTGAAGGAGCGTCATGGCTCCGCAAAGGGTAAAGTTCTGGAAATCACGGGTAATCTCGGCCAGAATGTTGCCCAGTTGCGCGGTGCTGGTTTCAATGACGTTATTAAAAAGAATCCTGGCATCACGGTGATCACCAAGGTGGGTGATTGGGATGCTCCAAAGGGCGTTGATATTGTCCGTGACGTTGCCTCAGCGGAAGCAGATCTCGACGGTATCTACATGCACTCGGATTGCGTTTACTCTGAAGGCACTGTGCAGACTTTGAAAGAACTCGGAAAGGGTGCTGAGTCTGGTCAGAAGGGGCACATCTTCCTGGCTAGCGTTGATGCTTGTCTCTCGGCACTTGAGTTGATGCGTGCTAACAAGTTCGATCACGCCTCTAACCAGCCGATTCCTGATTTTGGAATGCTTGCAGTTGACTTCATTGAGAAGAAACTGAAGGGCGAAACAATCGCACCAGGCGAAGTAAAAAAGGACGGCACACTATGGTCCCCTGCTCGCGTCGAGAAGTCGGACGTTGGCATGCAGCTCTTCCTCTCCACCACGCCAATCAACAAGTCTAACATGAACGATGAGCGTCTTTGGGGTAATATTGAAAAGAAGAATGGCGGTTGATCCACATCTTCTGAAAACTTAAATGCGGAGGTGCGGTTTTGATGGTTCGAAGCCGCACCTCTAAACTCAAAATATGAACAGGATGGAGAGCAGGAATGGATGATGCCGTTTCCACGCCTGTGGTTGACATGGTTGATATCGTCAAGGTTTTTCCTGGCGTGAGAGCCCTTGATTCAGTTTCTTTTTCTGTCAAATCTGGCCAGATTCATGCGTTGTTAGGTAAAAATGGCGCAGGAAAATCAACTCTGATGCATGTTCTGACAGGGTTATACACTCCTGACTCCGGATCAATCCGCATCAGGGGCACTCAATACGAAAATTTGAATACGGCGCGGGCAAAAGAGGCTGGTATTGCCCTTGTCGCCCAGCACGCGAAATTTGTTCCAGGCTTAAGCATTGCTGAAAATGTCTACAGCGGTATGCTGCCGGTGGGACAATTCGGTTTCGTTGACTGGAAGAAAATGAAACGCGACGCCAGTGATCGGCTTGGTCAGTTCGATATTGATATTGACGTCACCCGGTTGATGGAAGAGACGACTGTTGCCGAGCGGCAGATGATAGAAATTGCGCGGGCACTGTTTGCCGATGCAAGTGTGATTATTCTCGATGAACCCACGGCTCCTTTGCCAAAACATGACGTAGCAAAATTATTTGAATTTGTTCGAAGACAGCGTGAGCGCGGTGCGTCTTTCATCTATATTTCACACTATCTCGAGGAAATATTTGAAGTTGCTGATCACGTAACTGTAATGCGCAACGGCACTGTAGCGGGGTCTTCGCCAGTCAAAGACATCACTCAGCCAGAGCTGATACGATTGATTAGTGGTGCAGATGTCGAGCGCTACAAGAGGGAAGGTAGTTCGATTGGCGGCGCAGTTCTCGAGGTTAAGGGACTAACGCGACCGGGTGCCTATTCCGAAGTCAATTTGACGTTCCATGGTGGTGAGGTCGTAGGTCTCACGGGACTTGAAGGCAGTGGGCCCGGCGAACTGGCGCGCGGCCTTTTCGGACTGGAGACGCTCGGTGAGGGCAAGGTCACACTCAATTCCGTTCCTTATCGTCACGGAAGCCCCATTGCTGCTCTTCAGCAAGGCTTGGCTTATCTTCCGAGAGATCGTCACGGCCTTGGTATTATTGGAATTCGGAGTGTTCGCGACAATGTATCGCTTTCGGTGCTTGAACGACTGGAACCGCTCTTTGGGCTGATCAACAGTGCTAAAGAGAAAAAACTTGTTCAGGATTATATCGATGTTCTGGGCATCAAGACTCCGTCAATGAGCACAGCGGTTGAAAATCTTAGCGGCGGCAACCAGCAAAAGGTTGTTGTCGCAAAACTTGCCGCTACCGAACCAAAAATGCTTATTCTTGATGAACCTACTCAAGGTGTGGATGTTCAGGCGAAGGTTGAGTTACTTCGGATTGTTGATGATTTGAGCAAGCGCGGTGTTGCTGTAGCTGTTGTTTCTGATGAACTCAGCGAGTTGATGGATATTTGTGACAGAATCGTTGTGTTCTATCGCGGCACGATCATTCGGGAATTCCGAAAAGATAGGGATAAGATAACTACCGCAATATTACTGGCCGCTATTGAAGGCGAGACCGTGGAGACAATCAATGCAGGCGTCTAAATACATTCCGACTTTGCTTGATCATTTGATTTGGGTAATTCTCGTCGTTGTTTTTGTGTTCTTCGTGTTTCAGTCACCTGTATTTCTTACATCGACGAATATAACGAATATCCTTACGGCTGCGGCGGTTCTGGGAATTTTGGTTGTTGGTCAGACGTTTGTCCTGATCACGGGAAATTTTGATCTCTCCTCCGAGTCGACGCTAGGGGTCACAGCCCTATTCGGCATGTTTTTGATCGTCCCTGCAACGCCCCCTTATTGGGGCGGAGGCATTATGCTAAATCCCTATCTGGCAATTATCACTATTCTGCTGACTGGTGCGCTAATTGGCTATGTTGTCGGATTTTTGATCACTGTTGGCAAAATGAATAACTTCATTGTGACGCTTGCAATGCTACTTATTCTAAGAGGCCTGATGATGGCTTTTACTCAGGGCAAGCCAATTAGCGGATTGAACTTTGAGCCTGCTGATGTCTATTTTTGGTTAGGTCACGAAGCGCTTTTTGAAATCCCTGATGTTGCTCGAATCCCGCTTGCCGTTGTCGCTACTGCTGCGGTTTTTGGAGTTGGTCATATCATTTTAAATCACCGCCGGTTCGGGCGTGAGCTCTACGCAATCGGGGGCAATAGGAATGCTGCGATCGCCTCGGGTATTGATGCAGATCGTCGAATTCGGCAGGTCTATGTGATGAGTGGTGTATTGGCTGCGCTCGCGGGTTGGATGCTTGCCGGTCGAGTTGGTTCGATTCAGGTCAACCTCGGCGATGGATATATATTCACGGTCATGGCGGCAGCGGTTATCGGTGGCATCAGTCTACAGGGTGGACGTGGAACAATGCTTGGTGCTCTTGGCGGTGTTCTTTTGTTATCGACGATTGATCGGGGCCTAAATCTCATGAGAGTTTCCGTGTTTTGGGTCAAGGTTATTCAAGGCCTAATTATCATGTTGGCCATGTTTATTGATGCCCAGCGTGTTCGTTACCGCACGCCCCATGCGAAGGCATCTGTCCCCTCGGCGGCTGAAACCTCGAATAAGACAGCGTGAGCGTCAGTGAAACTTAAGCTCGGAGTATTGGCAGCCCGTGGGTTGTGGATGCCAAATCAGTGACGCACTGAGATTCAAATGGTATTTGATGTGGGGTTTGTTTCTAAAAATTCTAAATGGTTCAATAAAAAAGAGGGTCTGCTTCATGACAATTTCCTTCGGTCTTCTCGGCGCTGGCCGAATTGGCAAAACTCACGCAACCGCAATCCTAGGAATTCCGGGTGCTAAACTTACGGCAGTTTATGACCCGGTCGATGCTGCTGCTGAACATATTGTGAAGATGTCAGGTGCTCGTCGCGCTTCCGTTGATGAGATTTTGGCCGATAAATCAATTCATGCTGTTTTAATCTGCACACCAACGGATATGCATGCTGATCAGATAGAGCTTGCAGCTAAAGCTGGTAAGGCGATTTTCTGCGAAAAGCCCGTTGACCTCTCTGCTGAACGTGTTCGTGCTTGCCTGAAAGTTGTTGAAGCAACAAAAACAAAGCTGATGATCGGATTTAATCGTCGGTTTGATACCAACTTTGCCGCTGCTCGCCACCGCATTGATGCTGGCGATGTTGGCACTGTCGAACTAGTCCAAATTGTATCACGTGATCCTGGTCCTCCGCCACTTGAGTATATCAAGCGCTCTGGCGGCCTATTCCGTGACATGATGATTCACGATCTTGATCTTGCCCGTTTTCTCCTAAACGGAGAGGAAATTGTTTCGGTTTCGGCGACCGGTTCGGTTCTCGTTGACAGCGCGATCGGTGAGGCCGGTGATGTTGATACCGCAACGGCCACGTTGCGGTCAAAGTCAGGCAAAATCGTCGTGATAACGAATTCCCGCCGTGCTACTTACGGCTACGATCAACGCATTGAGATTCATGGATCAAAAGGAGCTGTTAGTGCTGCGAACATTCATACAAACACGGTAACCCTTGCAAATGTCGACGGGTATCGTGAAGCTCCGCTGCTGAATTTCTTCATGGAGCGATACGCAGATGCTTATCGCTCTGAATTGCAGAGTTTTGTAACAGCTATCGAAACTGGAAGCCCGATCTCACCGTCTGGTCTTGATGGGTTGAAGGCACTTGAGCTTGCTGATGCTTGTGTCAAATCGATGCAGAGTAGAGCGGAAGTTGTCGTTGTAGTTTAACGCCGCACTTTTTTACGAATTTCTCGTGAAATCAATGGCCGGGATTGACGGTAATTTTCTCCGCCTTCCGGTCATTGGGAGCAAATTTGATGCGAGAACCTAACTATGCCGCTATAATCACCGTAAGTAGCAATTCTGGCTAGCGAAAGGTGATTTCATGAGAACCCCATCCTATTATGCGCAACATGGTGGATTACCCAGTCAGACGCAGCTGCTGACAGACCGTGCCGTTTTCAAGGAAGCCTACGCGTTTATCCCGCGGGGCGTCATGCGTGATATCGTGACTAGTTATCTCCCCTTCTGGGACAAAACCCGTGCCTGGATTATTGCGCGTCCACTTTCGGGATTTGCCGAGACATTTTCTCAATATCTTATGGAAGTTGCTCCTAGCGGGGGCAGTGAGACGCCAGAACCGGACCCCAACGCCGAAGCTGTATTGTTTGTTGTCGAGGGCACTTTCATATTAACTCTCCTTGGAAAAACTCATGAGATGCGCGCTGGCAGCTATGCCTTTATTCCACCCAGCGCTCAATGGAGTCTGAAAAATACAAGCATCGAACCTGCTCGTTTCCATTGGATTCGGAAGGCTTATGAGGCCGTTCCTGGTATCGACCTGCCTACCGCTTTCGTCGTTAATGAGCAGGAAATTTTGCCAATATCCATGCCAGATACGAATGGGGTTTGGGCAACAACGCGATTTGTTGATCCGTCAGATATTCGTCATGACATGCATGTAACCATCGTCACCTTTGAGCCCGGCGGAGTCATTCCATTTGCGGAAACACATGTTATGGAGCATGGGCTTTATGTTCTAGAGGGTAAGGCGGTATATCGACTCAATCAGGATTGGGTTGAGGTTGAAGCGGGTGATTTTATGTGGCTGCGCGCTTTTTGTCCGCAGGCATGCTATGCGGGAGGGCCGGGACGTTTCCGTTATCTGCTTTACAAAGATGTAAACCGTCAGATGAAGCTTTCTATCCGATGAGTTACTTCATTCATCCGATTCCATTGACCAAGAGTGCTTTTTTCCCTTTCGGTGACGTGATTGAGGCTGAAGGCACTACATTAACGCATATTAATCAGGGGTTCGGTCGCCGTTATAATGATTTGGCAGATGTTCAGATTGCAGCGGAGGGGGGCTCGACAAATGTGAGCGTTATCGTTGGCTCGGTCAGGCCGCATCCCGTTGCAATTCAGGTCATGGAGCGCCACCCGCTCGGCAGTCAGATATTTTACCCATTACAAGAGCGTCCTTGGTTGGTTGTTGTCTGTACTGATCCTAAGGATCCGGAAACCTTTCGTTCATTTCACGCGACAGGTCGTCAGGGAGTGAATTACGCACGGGGCGTCTGGCACCATCCGCTACTTGTCCGCGAGAATGACAGCCGCTTTCTCGTTATTGATCGCAAAGGGTCCGGCAATAATCTTGAGGAATATTGGCGCGACGCAGCAGATATTGTTTTGGCGGTCGAGCCGCTTTAGTCTTGGCTCGTTTAATCAGGGCAAGATTTTTCTAGGGTTCAGAAGACCATTTGGATCAAACGCAGCTTTTATTGAGCGCATGAGTTTAAGCCGTGTCGGGTTCCCCCAATTTATCAGTGTTTTTTGCTTTTCAACACCTATTCCGTGCTCAGCAGAAAATGAGCCACCAGATCCCTTAATCGGTTCGTAGATGCATTCGGATATCTGCTCCCCTAGGGCAGTTGGTGGGACTTCACCGGTCACTGTGATGTGCAGATTTGAGTCACCTAAATGTCCCAGAGCAAACAAAATCAAGCTTGAATCAATCTTATTAAGGGAATTTTTAAGGCCGTTGACGTAAGCGTCAAGCTGCTGATGTGGCACTGATACGTCGTACCATAACCCGCCCGGATAGCAACGATCTACGGCCCAGTCTTCCCTCACTCTCCAAACATCAGATATTTCGCGTTCCGATTTGAGCCCCAGAGCGTCCATATATCCGTCTGTTGCAGCACACCCAGCGAGCACTTTTTCGGCCATGCCGTCAAAATCATCCTGTCTGTCTAGCTTTGTTTCAATAATGACGAACACGGATCCACTTGAAGCAAATGCGACGAGTGAGTTGAAATTCAGCAATGTTGCCGTAACTTCAAAATGTGAGCGCCACATGATTTCGCTTCTGAGCACTTTAACATCTGCTTCTCCCACGATGCGGCGCAAAGCCTGTATCGCTGCTTTCGCTGAATCGAAAGAAATCAGGAATGTGGCGGTACGGGTATGAATTGGTTCAAGCCGGATTACTGCTTTTGTAACAATTCCTAATGTTCCCTCTGATCCGATGATTAGTTGCTTGATATCATAGCCGATATTTGATTTCAGGACAGTTATGAGATCATCAAACACTGATCCATCCGCCATGACAGCCTCAAGACCGAGAACGCGGCTACGCATACTACCATTTCGAAATGCTTCCATGCCGCCCGCATTGGTTGCGATCATGCCGCCAATCGTGCAGCTATCGCGGGCGCCGAGGTCGATTCCTGCAGATAGTCCTAAAGCAGCCGCCGCCGCGTTTAATGCACCAAGTGTGACGCCGCTCTCGACGATGGCGAATTGTCCCAATGGGTCGATCTGCAAGATTTTTTGTAAGCGGCTTGTCAGTAAGGTAATTTGTCCCGGGGTGGATTTTCCACCGCCTACTAGTCCGGTTCGACCACCAAGGGGAACTATGGAGACGAATTGGTTGTTACACCATTTCACGAGATCTTGAACTTGGGAGACAGATTCTGGCGTTACGACAAATCTGGAATTAAGGTTTTCTGTGTCAAAACCTGGGTCAAATCTCTCAACTGAACTACCAAAATGAACGTTTTCATTACCTAAAATCGCTTTCAGGGCTTCAATTTTATCAGAACCAAGTGATGCACTCATTTTATGTCCAACTCAGAGGGTTGCAATTCGTATTGCATTGATTTTGTATCAAAATTAGTCAAATAGAGCCCGCTTTTAAATGCTTTCTGCATTTCTTCTCTAACTCTTAAGCGTTCTGATAGAGCAAAATCTGGGTCGTTTGTTAGCAATGTGCCAAAATCGGCCGGTATTTCGATACGGGATGCGGATGTGAAATCGGAAATATGAGAAATACCTTCCGCTCTTGCACGAACACGATCTGATCCGAGATACCAGTCTGCAACGATGCGGTCAGACGGCGCGCCGGCGTTCAAGCCTTTCATTTTGCCATAAAAATCAGTGTGATAGATCGTACACACCGCCCCCAATTTTCCAAGATTGAGTGCTGCATTAACCGCCCTGATCGGGTCAAATGTCCAGCGGATGTGTGTGATTGCCCTCTTGAGGCACCAGTCACGCTGGTACCATTTGAGCTGGGCACCCAGCCCAAGGCCGCGGTCCTTCGGGTGAACGGCTAGCAGGTGCGAATGCTGCAGGTGTGGCTCTCTCGTCGGAAAACCGAAGACAAAGCCAATCAGGTCTCCGTCCTTGAAAGTGCCGGCCGCGATTCCGCCTTCTGCTTGAATAACCTTCATAATATCGCCCGGAACGACGACTTCGTCCTCACCCCAAACGGCATATTGGAGCTCTTCGGCGGCGCGGAACTCGTCCATACCCTTCAGATCGCGGATCAGAACGTCGTTCATCGGCTAAAAGTCTCGGTTGAGACTGTCACCTCGTCGAGAAATGAACGATCAAGCGTAACTCCGATCCCCGGACCTGAAGGAACCGGCATAAGTCCATCTTTTGCCTCGAGTTTTTCATGCACGATATCGCGGGCGAAATATCGGCTGGCACTTGAGGTGTCGCCGGGTTTCCGGAAATTCGAAAGGGTCGACAAATGGATGTTGTGGGCCCGGCCTATCCCAGCTTCGAGCATCCCGCCGCACCAGACAGGAACGTTGTAAGCCTCGCAAATATCGTGGATTTTCCTGCTTTCGAGGTGGCCACCGACGCGACCGGCTTTGATATTGACGATCCGGGTTGCGTCCGTCTGAAGGGCGTGGCGGGCGTGCTGGACGGAACGGATGCTTTCATCCAGACAGATTGGTGTCGAGAGCCGTTGCTGGAGTGTCGCATGGTCATGAATATCGTCCCAAGCGAGGGGTTGTTCGATATAATCGAGGGAAAACGCATCAAAACGGCGCAGTAAGGCCATATCGGCAAGGGAATAGCTTGTATTGGCGTCTACGCTCAAGGCGGTGTCGGGGAAGGCAGAACGGACCTTTTCGAGGAGTTTTATGTCGTGGCCGGGCATGATTTTCAGCTTAATGCGCTTGTAGCCCTGCTCGACATGGCTGCGGACGCGTTCCAGTGTCTGCTCGATGGGGCCGATGCCGAGCGATACTCCGACCGGAATTGCCTCTCCAGCGCCTCCCAGAGCCGTTTTAAGGGGCAAGTCGAGGGATTTTGCCCATAGGTCCCAGAAAGCCATCTCCAGCGTCGCCTTGGTCATCTGATGGCCGCGCCAGGGGGTCATTAGGGGTGCCAGTGCCTCGGGATTGGCGAAGCTGTGGCCGACGACGGCAGGGAGCAAGACTTCTCGCATTAAGTTCATGGCAGAAGGTATTGATTCCTCAAGGAAATCCGGGAGCGGGTCCATGACGCCTTCGCCGTAGCCTTCAAGGCCATCGCTTTTGAGAATGAGCAGGGGAAACAATTTTTCTGTCATTGTACCGACAGAAATAGTAAAAGGATTCAATAACTTAAGGCGAATGAGACGGAGCTCGGCGCTGTCGATTTTTAGGGGTGATCTGGTGGGGGTTGGCATGGCGGCGCTCACCGGCTTGGGTTGGTGGAAGTATTGACCAATGTATTCGAATTATCAAGGTTATATGAATATTTTCTCATAATAAAAAATTCCGTTTTATATTTTGCGTTTCAATTTTTATTCGGCACCAGAAAATCAAAATCGCAACCGTCATCTGCCTGCATAATATGTGTATCGTAGAGATATTGATAACCGCGCGATTTTGATTTGACCGGAATGATCAATTCTAATCGTCTTTTTGACAATTCATCTTCACTGACCAGAACGTCAATCGAGCGATTTGCAACGCTGATTTTTATACGATCACCGTTCTTCACCAATGCCAGATTTCCGCCCGACGCGGCATCGGGGGCGACGTGCAGAATGACGGTGCCATAGGCGGTGCCGCTCATGCGCGCATCGGAAATCCGCACCATGTCCTTAATTCCTGCTTTGGCGAGCTTGGACGGGATCGGAATATAGCCTGCTTCGGGCATCGCCGACTCGCTTGTCGGGCCTGCATTCTGCAAAATGAGGCAATCATTCGGGGTTACGTCGAGATCCGGGCTATCGATACGGCTTGCAAGGTCTGCCAAAGACGAAAACACAATCGCGCGTCCTTCTGTCTCGAACAAAGCCGGATCAGCCGCGGCGCGCTTCATAATGGCGCCGTGCGGGGCTAAATTGCCGAAAAGCGCGACAAGTCCGCCCGTTTCGCGCACCGGATCGGCAAAGGGGCGGATGATTTCGCGATCAACCCAGGGATGGGCCTTCTCGATCCGCTCACCGATGGTTTCACCTGTGATGGTCTCGCAATCGAGATGCAGGAGATGTTTCAATTCACGCAAAACGGCCGGAATTCCGCCCGCTGCGTGCAAATCCTCCATGTAGCCGACGCCTGTGGGCTTCAAATCGACAAGAACAGGCGTTGTTTCGCTCAGTTCATTCATGTGGCGCAGGTCGATGGTGTGGCCAAGGCGGCCTGCAATTGCGGTGAGATGGATGATTGCATTGGTCGAGCCGCCAAGGGCCAAGAGGACGCGAAGCGCGTTCTCAAACGCTTTATGCGTCATGATCCGGCTTGGTTTACGCTCCGATCCGATGAGCGACACGGCCAGACGGCCGGTCTCTTCCGCCATGCGCAGGCGGTCGGAATCGACCGCAGGGATCGCGGCAGAACCAGACGGCATCATGCCGAGCGCCTCGGCCAGAGAGGCCATTGTACTGGCGGTGCCCATGACGGCGCAGGTGCCGGCTGTGGAGGCGAGACGCTGCTCCACCGCGGTTATTTCGTCGTTACTCACCGAGCCAGCGCGATATTGAGCCCAAAACCGGCGGCAATCGGTGCAGGCGCCAAGGCGCTCGCCGCGATGCTTGCTGGTCGACATTGGCCCGGCGACAAGCTGGACGGCGGGGATATCTGCCGACGCCGCACCCATGAGCTGGGCTGGAACCGTCTTGTCGCAACCGCCTAAAAGTACAACAGAATCCATGGGTTGCGCCCGGATCATCTCCTCGACGTCGATGGACATGAGGTTGCGGAATTTAAGGCTGGTCGGGTTGAGGAAGACTTCGCCGAGCGAGATGGTCGGGAATTCGACGGGCAGGGCGCCGGCGGCCAGAACGCCGCGTTTGACGGCCTCGATCAGTTCGGGGAAATGCCGATGGCAATTGTTGAAGCCGCTCGCGGAATGGGCAATGCCGACAATTGGACGGTCGAGCATCTCGCGGCTATAACCCATTGAACTTGCGAAGGATCTTCGCAAATAAAGGCTGAAATCCCGGTCGCCATATTGGGTGAGGCCGCTGGCGAAACCGTGGCTCTTCTGGTTGTCATCAGGCATGATGGTTCCTCCTGCCGACGGGCTCAGCTGTCGTGTGCCCTGCTCCTAAATGGACAGTATAGATCCGAGACAGAGATGATCTCATTTCGTTTGCATAAGTATCGTTCAAGGTTTCATCCGAAATATAGATCGCATTTTTCAGGGATTATGCCCAATTCCGTGTCCAGATTAGGTCATCAAGAAGCGGAACAACGCGCCTAGATGACCGGTAAAACAGGTCAATGTCCATGAAAAAATCGACGATTCCCATGGACACGAAAAACGGGAGCATTTGGCGGGGGATGAATGTCCGAAAGTGTCACTTGGAACGCGAACAAATTTGACGCAGAATAGGCTGAAGCCGATCCGGACTCATGAGAGGCCAGGTAACAAACGACAGGGAGATGAGAATGCAGCCGACAGGGATGGAGCGTGTCAAGCTTGGACGCACAGCACTTCAGGTAACGCCGATCTGCTTCGGCACGTCGGGGCTTGGCGACATGCCCGACACCTATGGCTATAGCGTGGACGAAGAGCGCGCGCGGCAGACGTTGCGGGCGATCCTGACCGGCCCGGCCAACTTTATCGATACGTCCCGCAATTACGGCTTCGGCCGGAGCGAGGAGCGGATCGGCGCGGCGCTTCGGGAGATGGGCGGCAAGCCTCAGGGGTTTGTGCTGTCGACCAAACTTGACCGCGACCCCGAGACCAACCGGTTTGATGCCGATGTGGCGCGGCGCTCGCTCGAGACGAGTTTGAAGGCGCTCGGTGTCGACCAGATTGATCTGCTCCATCTGCATGATCCGGAACATGCCGGGTCGATTGCGGAGATTACGGGCCCGAACGGGGCCATCGAGGCGCTGTTCAAGATGAAGGAGCAGGGGCTGACGAAGGCGGTGGGGCTGGCGGCTGGCAAGGTGGATGTGATGCTGCCAATGCTCAAGGCCTATGATTTCGACGCGCTGATCACGCATAACCGCTTCACGCTTGTGAACCGCAATGCGGAGGAAATGATCGATTACGCGCATGGCAAGGGGGTCGCCGTTCTGAACGCGGCGCCCTATGCGGGCGGTGTGCTGGCGAAGGGTTCGGGTTCCTATACCCGCTATGTGTATCAGGAGGCGACGGACGCCATGCTGAACCCTGTGCGGAAGGTGGAAGAGATTTGCCAGCGGCACAATGTGCCGCCGGGTGCTGTGGCTTTGCAGTTCTCGATGCGGGACAAGAGGATCACATCGACGATCTGCGGCGTGAGCAAGGCGCAGCGTGTGCTCGAGACGATTGAATGGGCACAATGGCCGGTGCCCGCGGCAGTCTGGACCGAGCTTGACGCTCTCTCGTTCACACGGGATGACCCCGAGGCAACCCGGGCTGATGTTTTGGGGTGAGGGGTGGTAGGAATGAGCGGCGTTTATTTTCAAATTGTACGGTTGGGTGATAAAAAATTGCAAAAGTAAGAAAAATGAGATAAAATAAGAAAGAAATGAATTTGTAGGAGAAATTTCATGTCTGCGTATGTCGCCACGCTCACGTCGAAAGGGCAAATGACATTGCCTGTGGAGGTCCGGAGGGTGTTGAACATCCAGCCCGGAGATGACATCGAGATTTATGCCGACCATCGCGGCGCCTTTTGTTTGCGGCCGCTGACCTCTGGACCGCTCGACTTTTTGAAGGATTTGCCCACCGCAAAGCCCTGCGCCGATTTAGCGACGGATGATGATGCGATTGCCGTGGCCGTTGCCGAGCGAAATGTGCGCTCCCGCGCACGGAACGCGGCGTGATGATCGGTCTTGATACCAATATTTTGGTGCGGGCGATTACGCAGGATGACCCTGTTTTAACGCCGTTGGCGCGGGCCGCATTGGGCAACCTCTCCAACGAGCATCAAGGCGTTGTTAATGCCATTGTTTTGGCTGAACTTGCCTGGACGCTGAAAACGCGATTTGCTTTTGATCGGTTGAGGATCGTTGATCTCGTTGAGGCGATGTTGCGAAGCCAGAGTTATCACTTCCCGGATCGTGACGCGATCAACGCTGCTTTGTCTCGCTGCCGGGTGGAAAATCTGCATTTTGCCGATGCCATGATCGGGGAACTGAATGTGAAAACGGGATGTAAAACCACGCTTACCTTTGACGTCGAGGCGGGTAAGACATCGCTGTTTACGATGGCGGGGTGATGGCGCGGGAGATGCGAGGTGGCAGGCGTCGCTCGGGCCGCTTCAAGCGGCGTGCCCTCGTCTCTCCGGATCGGATCAGCATCATGCTTTCATGACCGGAGAAATGCAGTATAAACAATTGTGATCAGCCGGATCGCGCGTTGCGGATGCGGTTTGTGGTTTGCTGGTGATCGCGCGGTGCGTGAGGAGTGTTCGATGAGTTCTGTTTCCCACCCTGTTGTGACGGGCGCTGTGCGGCCGGATTTTCCGATGACGGAGTGGGATCGTCCGCCGTGGAACAGATGGTCGTTCCAGCATATCGGCGAGATATTGCCCACGACGCCTGTGAGGGCGGGGACGGCTCATGCGTTCGAGACGTCTTTGCAGGATTTTTCCGCGCTGGCGTTTGACGATCATGGCCAGCGTTCGACAATCTGCGACTGGCTCGGGACGAGCTTTACCGACGGGTTCATCGTGGTTCATAAAAACCGGATCGTATTCGAGGACTACCTTAACAGTATGGGGCCGAAGACGCTGCATCTGGCGCAGTCGGTCTCGAAATCGATTGCGACGAGTGCGTTCGGCGTCATGGTGGGGCGGGGTGTGATTGATCCGGCCCGTTTGATCACCGATTATCTGCCGGAACTCAATGCTACGGCCTATCGCGGGGCGACCGTGCAGCATGCGCTGGACATGACGAGCGGCGTTCGCTTTGACGAGACCTATACCGACCCGTTTTCCGATGCCGGGCGGATCGATGTGGCGAGCGGGTGGAAGCAACCCTTGAGCGAGGGCGTTTGGCCGCCGACCATGTGGGATCTGGTGCTGTCCCTGAACACGGCCGTTCGCCCGCATGGGGCCGCCTTTGAATATCGCTCCATCGAGACGGATGTTGTTGCCATGATCCTTGAGCGGGTGACGGGGAAGAAACTCGCGGCGATGGTTTCGGAAGAAATCTGGCAGCCGATCGGAGCGGAAGCGGATGCGTCGTTCACGACTGACCCGAGCGGGTATGCGCAGGCGGATGGCGGGTTCAATGCGTGTCTGCGGGACTATGCGCGTTTCGGCCAGCTCTGGGCCAATCGGGGGATGGTGAACGGCACGCGGATTTTGCCGGAAGCGTGGGTGGATGCAACCCTGACGGGGGATTCGTCAAAGTTCGGCGCGCCCTATACGGAAGTGCTGCCGAAGGGCGCTTATAGCAACCAGTTCTGGCTCAAGGAAGGGCGCGGCACGGTGGCGATGTGCCGTGGTGTTTGCGGCCAGTTGATCTATATTGATGTCGCGCGGAATTTTGTGGCGGTGAAGCTTTCGAGCTGGCCGGATTTTACAAACCCTGCGCGCGTGCGGACGGCGCTTGCGGCGATCGAGCGGATTGCGGAAGCGGTGACGGCCGCGTGATGACGAGATGTGTTCTGGAGACAAGACGATGAAGATTGCAGTTGCCGGAGACAGTGCGGGTGTGCCGCTTGTCGATATTATCGAGGCGCATTTGAAAGCCAAGGGCATGCACGAGGTGGTGAACCTCAGCAAGCCGGGGTTTTATGCCGACCTTGCCGCGCATGTGGGGCGCGAGGTGATGGCCGAAACCTATGACCGGGCGATTTTATGCTGCGGCACGGGCATCGGCGTGTGTATCTCGGCGAACAAGGTGCCGGGCATTCGTGCGGCGTTGACGCATGACACCTATTCCGCCGAAAGGGCTGCGAAATCCAACAATGCGCAGATCATCACGATGGGTGCGCGGGTGATCGGGCCGGAGCTCGCCAAGGCGATTGTCGATATGTGGCTCGCCTCCGAATTCGACCCGAACGGCGCATCGGCAGCGAATGTCGAGGCGATCAGCAGGTTGGAGGGTTAGGCGCCCGTCTTAGCCTGCGCTAAACTCCGATGGGGCGGTTCCATCCTGCTGGCGGAAAGGCCTTGCAAGTCTTTCGGGGTGAAAAACGAGGCTGGGGCAGGGTTTTCGGGGTTTGGGGGGCGGCGGGTTTCATGAAAAATTATCTGATTGGCGTGCTGGCAGTTGCATCGGCGCGCGCGCAACGCTAATGACATCGCGACCGGCAGAGTTTCGGAGCGATGGGGCGTCGCCAAGCGGTAAGGCAGTGGATTTTGATTCCACCATGCGGAGGTTCGAATCCTCCCGCCCCAGCCAAGTTTCCGGATGATCAGATGGCAGCGGGAAATGCGTTGCCTTTATAATGTGCAGGATTGCGGTTTGTGGCTTTTGCGGGCAGGATCGCGGGATGAATGACCATCCAGACTCACATCATGATCATGAGCACGGCTCGGAACTATCGGAAGCGGCGTTGCGCGTGCGGGCGCTGGAAACGATCCTGACCGAGAAGGGTTATATCGACCCTGCGGCGCTCGACGTGATTATCGAGACCTACGAGACGAAAATCGGGCCGCGTAACGGGGCGCGTGTGGTGGCGCGGGCGTGGCGTGACGCGGATTTCAAGGCGCGTCTGATGGCGGATGCGACGGCGGCAATCGCCGAACTCGGCTATAGCGGGCGGCAGGGCGAGCATATGCGCGTGGTCGAGAATACGCCGGTGCTGCACAATATGGTCGTGTGTACGCTGTGCTCCTGTTATCCCTGGCCGGTGCTCGGGCTGCCGCCGGTGTGGTATAAATCGACGCCGTACCGGTCGCGCGCGGTGATTGACCCGAGGGGCGTGCTGAAGGATTTCGGAGTCGAACTGCCTGTAACAACGCGGATCAGAGTGTGGGATTCGACCGCGGAGATGCGGTATCTCGTGTTGCCGATGCGGCCTTCGGGCACGGAGGGGTTGGGTGAGGAGGAACTCGCGGCGCTTGTCACGCGGGACAGCATGATCGGCACGGGGTTGCCATTGTCCGAGGGGCGCGCACGGTGAACGGCGCGCAGGATCTCGGCGGGATGACAGGGTTCGGCCCGGTTGTGCCCGAGCCGGAAACGCCGGTGTTTCACGCTGAGTGGGAAAAGCGGGCGCTGGCGATTACGCTGGCGTGCGGTGCGCTCGGCCAATGGCCAGGGGATCGTGGCCGGTATGTCAGGGAATGCCTGCCGCCGATCGAGTATCTCACCTCGTCCTATTATGAAATCTGGACGAAGGCGCTGTCGCAGCTTTTGCTTGCGGAGGGGATGATCACGCCGGATGAAGTGGCGGCGGGGCACATGGTTCATCCTGCGAAGGTATTGAACCGGTTGCCGCTTGCGGCTGCGCAAGTCGCGCCACTGCTTGCGCGCGGGACGCCCTATGATCGGCCGGCCACGGCTCCGGCGCGGTTTAAGACGGGAGATCGTGTGCGGACGCTGGTGATGAACCCGACGACGCATACAAGGCTGCCGCGTTATGCACGGGGCAAGACCGGCCTTGTGACGGATGTGCATGGCGTGTTCATTTTCCCCGATCACAATGCGCATGGCAAAGGCGAGGCTCCCCACTGGTGTTATGGCGTCACGTTCAGCGGGACGGAATTGTGGGGGGCGGAGTCCGATCCGGCGCTAGAGGTGGTTATCGATTGTTTCGAGCCTTATCTGGAGCTCTGCGATGCGTGAGGCGCTGCTTGACATGATCGGCGATCTGCCGCGCGATGCGTCCGGCCCGGTATTTCGCGAGCCGTGGGAGGCGGAGGCATTCGCGCTGACACTGGCGCTATATGACAAGGGCGTGTTCAGCTGGGCGGAATGGACGGAGGCGCTGTCGCAGGAGATCAAGGCGGCGGGAGCGGGGGATTATTATGACCACTGGCTTCACGCGCTGGAGCATCTCGTGGTGCGGAAACAGGTGACGACGCAGGACCGGCTGTATGAGGTGCGGGATGCGTGGGAACGTGCGGCGCATGCGACACCGCATGGTGAGCCAATTGATCCTGCCAGTAATTCGGCGGCGAGGCGGGGTTGAGCGTTTGCTGATCTAGCCGTTCTGATTTGCCCTATTTTTTCCATAATCGTTCAGCATAAGCGCAACATTAGATCCGGGCCCCTCTGGCGAGCAACCCTCGTGATGTCGGATCTCTCCTGTAACCATTGGAGAGGAGGGTCCGAGATGGAACTCTTATCGTATTTTCTGGATAATTTGTGGCTCGGAAAGCCCGTGTGGATGTGGCTGACCTTTGTCGGCATAGTGATTGTGCTGCTGGCGCTTGATCTCGGTGTGTTGCATCGCACGCACCGGGCGATCGGTATCCTCGAGAGCCTTGTGCTGTCGGCGGGCTATATCGCGCTTGCCTTGCTTTACGGCGTCTGGGTGTGGTGGGAATTGGGTGCCGAACCGGGGCTGGCCTATTTCACCGGATTTGCCATCGAGAAGGCGCTGGCGATCGACAATGTGTTCGTCATTGCCATGATTTTCAGCTTCTTCGCGGTGCCGCCGCGGTATCAGCACCGCGTGCTGTTCTGGGGTATTCTGGGTGTGATCGTGCTCCGCGCGCTCATGATCGGGCTTGGTGCGGCGATTGTGTCGGAATTCGCGTGGGTGCTGTATGTCTTCGCGGTGTTCCTGATCGGAACCGGCGTCAAGATGCTGATGTTTGCCGACAAGGAAACCGATATCAGCACGAACCCGCTGCTCAAACTGATCCGTCGGCGGTTCAACGTGACGGACGAGCATCATGGCGAGCGGTTTTTCGTCCGCAAGCCGGATCCGAAGACGGGCAAAATGGTGCGGTTCATGACGCCGCTATTTCTGGCGCTGATCCTTATCGAGATTGCGGATGTGATTTTCGCGGTTGACTCGGTGCCGGCGATTTTCGCGATCACGACCGATCCGTTCATCGTCTACACGTCGAATATCTTCGCGATCCTCGGGTTGCGGGCGCTCTATTTCGCATTGGCGGCGATGGTGCACCGTTTCCACTATCTCAAATACGCGCTGGCTGTGGTGTTGATCGTGATCGGGTCGAAGATCTTCATTGCCGATCTGCTTGGAATCGACAAGGTTCCGCCCTTGCTGTCGCTGCTCGTGATTTCGTCCATTCTCGCAACCGGTGTGCTCTACAGCATTTTCAAAACGCGCGGGGGCGCTGCGGGGCAACATTCATCCGAAGGAGGTAAGGCATGATCCGGGATTTTCTGATTTTCATCGCGAATTTCTTCATCATCGAGCCGTTCCAGGCGGAGATGTCCGAGCAACTTGCGGCGGCGAAAGCGCCGCAGGAAATCGTGCAGCAGGTGACTGAGTGCGCCGCCAGCGCTCCCGGTGTGCTGGCCGAGAAATTCTCGGCCGACATGATCGGGAGCACGATGACCGTGTTCAAGGTTGTGATCGGGATGACTTCGGCGGAGGCGGTTCTTTCGGCTGAAGCCCCTGCCTGCGCACAGGCGTTGTCTGCGGCAAAACCGTTTCTCGAGGCGGAAGGTGCGTGAGGGATAAGGGTTGCGCCGGAGCGGCCGGTTTCGGCGTACCCGTTTGTATTGACGTATTCCCATATTGTATATACACTCTGACTCATCAGGAGAGTGTACCGTGACAATGAGCATCCGCGATCCGCAGGCGGCGGAATTGGCCAGACTTTTGGCGACCAAGCGCAAAACAACCATGACCCAAGCGATCATCGTTGCTTTGCAGAACGAGTTGCGGCGCGAGACTGAAAAGGACTCGCTCGAAACGCGGCTTGACCGGATGCTCGACAAGCATCTCGGCTGCCGGATATTGGGCCGTGACATGACGAAGGACGAGATCGATGCGATGTGGGGGCATTGATGTTTGTCGATAGCTCGGCCCTCATTGCGATCATCCGGCGCGAACCTGAAAAATCCGCGTTGGCCTCACGATTGGAAGGTGCAATTGCGCCCGTAACCTCGCCGCTTGTCGTGCTTGAAACGGTGATGCGCCTGACGACGATGCTCGGCAATGACGTCGAGACCGCGCGGGCTGTGACATCGGCGTTTCTGGACGAAGCCGGTATTCAAGTTGTTCCCATCACCGAAGCTATGGGCGAGGCGGCGATTGATGCGTTTGCCCGCTTTGGCAAGGGAATGGGACATGGAGCGCGGCTCAATATTGCCGATTGCCTGACCTATGCTGCCGCGCGCGAACTGGGGCAACCCATCCTCTACAAGGGCAATGATTTTGCCGCGACAGATTTGGCGTGAGGTTTTGGCAATAGAAATTCCAGGAAGCCCCGCCCGTTACCAGACTTCCTGAAGCATGGCCAAATAATCGGCTTCGGTCGCCTTGCGGGCGTTGGTGCCGTGGGTGTGGTCCAATGTTGCGGCTTTGGCGACTTCGGGCAGGATGTCGCGCGGGACGCCGAGGGCTGACAGTTTGGTCGGCAGGCCGAGCGATGAGGTGAAGTGGTCGAAGAAGGCGGCGAGATCGGCATCGGGTGCAAGGCCGATGGCGCGCCGGAGTTTGGGATAGGTTTCGGCGCAGGCCGGTGCGTTGAAACGCAAAACAGGCGGCAGCATGATTGCGTTCAGCATGCCGTGATGAAGTTTCAATTCGCGATAGCCGCCGAGGGGATGGGAGAGGGCGTGAACCGCGCCGAGGCCTTTCTGGAAGGCAAGGGCGCCCTCCATCGCGGCGACCATCATCTCGCGGCGTGCGGCGTGATCGTGACCATCAGCAACAGCGCGGGGCAGGGCGATGATGGCGCGCTCCAGACCGTCAATGGCGATGGCGGCGGCGACGGGATTATCCATGGACGAGGTGAAGCATTCGATGCAATGGCTGATCGCGTCCATTCCGGTGGCAGCGGTGAGCAGGGGCGGCAGGCCATAGGTGAGTTCGGGGTCGCAGATCGCGCGTTTCGGGATGAGATGGGGCGAGAGGAGGCCGAGCTTGCGGCCGTCGCGGAAGCTGATAATGGCGCCGCGGCCGACTTCACTGCCAGTGCCTGCCGTGGTGGGGATGGCGATGGTGGGCGCGGTGGCTGAGGTGATCCGGCCCATGCCGCCATTGACGAACACGAAGGTTTCGAGCGGGCCCTCATGGGTGGCCATGACGGCGACGGCTTTGGCGAGATCCATGGGGGAGCCGCCGCCAATTGCGATCAATCCGTCGCAATGATGGGCGCGATAGAGCGCGAGGGCGGCTTCCGCCGCTTCTTCCGTCGGGTTCGAGGGCGTGCCGTCAAAGACGGGAAGGGCATCGCCCTGCGGTAAATGGGCGAGGACGCGCGCGAGCAAACCTGCAGCTCTCACACCCGCATCGGTGATGATGAGGGGCTTTGCAATGCCAGCGGCCTTCATATCGTCGGCAAGATGTGACACCGCGCCTTCCTTGAGGCGGATTGTCGTCAGATAGGAGATCATGGCCATGACAGCTCACCTTTTTCAAAGCACCCGAGAAAATGATTTGCGCGCTCGAATGGCGTCAAGTCAAGCCATGGACAATATCAGGAAATATGCTTAAATCGCAGAGATGCAGGAAATAACTGCACGGATTGAGAGTTTCGTGGTGTTCGGTTTGCGTCGTTTTGAGAGCGGCGAATTATTTGGCATTTTTACCTCATAGAGGTTCACAAGGGGGGAATTCATCGATGAAAAGACGTCAATTTGTCCAGGCGGCGGGACTTGGCCTTGCTGCCGCAGCAATTGCGAAGCCCGCGATTGCGCAGTCGGCTCCGGAGATCAAATGGCGCCTGACATCCAGCTTTCCGAAATCGCTTGATACGATTTATGGCGCGGCCGAGACCTTCTCGAAGGCGGTGGCCGAGGCGACCGACGGGAAGTTCCAGATTCAGGTGTTTGCAGGCGGCGAAATCGTGCCGGGGCTTCAGGCTGCCGATGCGGTGACGAACGGCACGGTCGAGATGTGCCATACGGCGCCGTATTATTATGTCGGCAAAGACCCGACATTCGCGTTTGCGACGTCTGTTCCGTTCGGGTTGAATTCACGCCAGCAGAATGCGTGGTTCTACCATGGCGGCGGCATGGACCTGATGAACGAGTTCTTCAAAGGGTTCAATATCCACTCGATGCCGGGCGGTAATACGGGCACGCAGATGGGTGGCTGGTTCCGCAAGGAAATCAAGACACCTGCGGATTTCAACGGGCTCAAAATGCGCATTGGCGGGTTGGCCGGCAAGGTGATTGCCAAGCTCGGCGCGGTGCCACAGCAGATCGCCGGTGGCGATATCTATCCGGCGCTCGAAAAGGGCACGATCGATGCCGCAGAGTGGGTCGGGCCGTATGATGACGAAAAGCTCGGCTTCAACAAGGTCGCGCCGTTCTATTATTATCCGGGCTGGTGGGAAGGCGGCGCATCGCTGCATTTCTTCACGAATACGGCGAAATGGGCCGAGTTACCAAAGAGTTATCAGGCAATCCTGACATCGGCAGCGGCC
The DNA here is from genome assembly GCA_945883115.1 of Alsobacter soli. Classification (GTDB taxonomy): domain Bacteria; phylum Pseudomonadota; class Alphaproteobacteria; order Rhizobiales; family Beijerinckiaceae; genus CAIUPE01. The sequence continues at coordinate 2,673 of CAMCXA010000002.1, read as the reverse complement.
ATGGCCAATGTCGACATGCAGGCCAAATATGATGCCCGTAACCCTGGCGCGATCAAGCGTCTGGTGCAGGATGGCGGCGCGCAGCTCCGTCCGTTCAGCCCCGAGATCATGGAAGCGTGCTATAAGGCCGCGACCGATCTCTACGCCGAGATTGCCGGAACAAATGCGAACTTCAAGAAGGTGCATGACGCGTATATGGCCTTCCGGAACGAGGAATATTTGTGGTTCCAGATTGGCGAATACACCTATGACAGCTTCATGATCCGCCAGCGCGCCAAGGGCTGACCGGCGCTTGACGACTGGATTGAAGGCTCCGGCGGCATGTGTCCGCCGGGGCCTTTTCTTTTTTGCCGCTTGAGATTGTCTCCGCGTTCGTTTTGCGGTAGGAAACGCCTGCGTCCCCAAGACACCCTTGGAGGCAGGGACGCATGTGCACAGCCGTCGGGCCTCGCTCGGGCGGCTTTACTTTTGAAGGATGAGAACAATGTCGAAAGCTGTAAAGCAGATCAAGGCGACGAGCCGGACGCAAGGTGGCAAGGGGGCCGCCCGTGCACTTCGTCGTACTGGTCAAATTCCTGCGGTTATCTATGGCGGCGGCGCGGCTCCTGCTCCGATCGCGCTTGATTACAATATCGCGAGCAAGCTGATTTTTGCCGGTCATTTTTTGACGACGATTTTTGAAATCGATGTCGATGGAACAACCACACGCGCCATTCCCCGTGATTACCAAATGGATCCGGTGAAGGATTTCCCGATGCATATCGACTTTCTGCGCCTCACAGCAGGCCAGAAGATCAAGCTCGATGTGCCGGTTCATGTGATCAACCATGTTGCTTCGCCGGGCATCAAGCGCGGTGGTACGGTGAATCTGGTGCTCCATTCGATTGAAATGATGGTGCCGGGCGACGCGATTCCTGACGGCGTCACGGTTGATCTGACCGGTATCGATATCGGCAAGTCGATCCATATATCGATGATTACATTGCCAGAAAATTGCACGCCGGTTGATCGCAGCGATTTCACGATTGCGACGGTTGTTGCTTCTGCGGGTATGAAGGAAGCACCGGCTGCTGAAGCACCTGCGGCTGCTGCTGCGGCACCTGCTGCCAAGAAGTAAGCCGGCGCTCCATTGGTTAGTTCAAAGCGCGCCGCGATCTGATCGGGGCGCGCTTTTTTATGTGATTTCTTACCGGAGCAGGGATTTTCATGCTGCTTTTTGTCGGTCTGGGAAATCCCGGCGCGCGCTATGCGGGGAACAGGCACAATATCGGGTTCATAGTGCTCGATGCGCTGGCGCGCGCGCACCGCGCCGGGCCGTGGCGGAAGCGCTTTCAAGGGGATGCCACCGAGGTGGTGATCGGGGAGGAGCGGATTATTCTGCTCAAGCCGGAAACCTTCATGAACGAGTCCGGGCGGGCGGTGTCCGAGGCGATGCGGTTTTACAAGATCGATCTGAAAGACGTGTTCGTGTTTCATGACGAGCTTGATCTGGCGGCGGCGAAAGTGCGGGTGAAACTCGGCGGCGGCAATGCGGGGCATAATGGGTTGCGCTCGATTACGGCGCATTGCGGCAATGAATATCACCGTATCCGCCTCGGGATCGGGCATCCGGGGCACAAGGATGCGGTGCACGGGTTTGTGCTGAGTGATTTCAGCAGGGCCGAGCGCGACTGGGTGGATGATCTCTGCGGCGCGATGGCGGATGCGGCGATTTTGCTGGCACGCCACGAGGACGCCTCCTTTCTCAACAAGGTGCATCTTGCGATGACTGCGCGCGGATGGGATGCGGAGAAGGGGTGAGGTAGGTTAGGCCCTCATCCGTCTGATCCGCAGACACCTTCTCCCTCAGGGAGAAGGAAAAAAGGGGGCCCACCTTCTCCCTGAGGGAGAAGGTGTCGCGGGACGCGACGGATGAGGGACTGGTGTTAGTCGTATCTGCAAAGAGCGAAATACAACTCTAGATTGCTTCAAAATATTTATGATCATTCGTATTTTGTGTGATGTCGCCGAACAATCTCACGTCGTTTGCTAGTCATCTCCGACGCAACGGAACCGTCGCGGAGCAGATCCTTTGGGGTGAGCTTAGAGCCCGTCGGCTGGATGGTTGCAAATTTCGACGTCAGGCGAAACTCTCCGGCTATATTGTTGATTTTTTCTGTCCGGAAGCCAAGCTCACGATTGAATTTGACGGGATCGTGCATGAGGGGCGGGAGGCTGAAGATCGTGCACGTCGTCATGATTTGGAGGCTGCCGGATATCTTGAATTACGGTTTTCGAACGAAGACATTGCCGAACGGCTTCACTGGGTGCTTCACGAGATCAGACGCGCCCTTGTTGTGGCCCGTGGCGGGCCCATTCCTGAAGCGTTGTTTCAAATGGAAACGTTGGAGAAACGCAACGAAAGCTAGGCCCTCATCCGTCTGCTCCGCAGACACCTTCTCCCTCATGGCGAAGGAAGCTGATTAGGATTTTTCCTCCGTCCTTGCCTTTTGAGTCATTTCCCGACACAACCGCTCCTGACAAATTCCTCAAACGGATATAAACACCATGGGTTTCAAATGCGGTATTGTCGGCTTGCCGAATGTTGGCAAATCGACGCTTTTCAATGCTTTGACGCAGACGGCGGCGGCGCAGGCGGCTAATTATCCGTTTTGTACGATCGAGCCGAATGTC
>CAMCXA010000001.1 GCA_945883115.1 Alsobacter soli | reverse complement strand
TATTTTTGTAGAGTTTTTTCGTGAACCCGATCCGCAGATCGGATTTCTCTTCGGTGGCGCGACAATGGGTATGCTCTTGTCCCTCCCGCTGATCATCATCGGCTTCATCATGATCGTCCGAAGCCGACGTTCCGTCGAACTGAAGCCGTGAACGACCTCTACCGCCTGCTCGTCGGCCTCATCAAGGCGGATGGTCCGATGAGTCTTGCGCGCTATATGGAGCTTTGCCTTGGCCATCCGCGCTTCGGCTATTACATGACGCGCGATCCCTTCGGACAGACTGGCGACTTCATCACCGCACCGGAAATCTCGCAAATGTTCGGAGAGTTGGTCGGGATTTGGTGTGCTGACACATGGTTCAAGATGGGGAGCCCGTCTCCATGTGCGCTTGTAGAGCTAGGACCTGGTCGCGGCACCCTTATGGTCGATGCGCTCAGGGCAATATGCAAGGTACCCGGCATGGCCGAGGCGTTGTCGGTCACTCTCGTTGAAACCAGCCCGATACTCCGGCAAACCCAGAAAAAAGCGCTTTCGGAAGCGGGATTCACAATCGAATGGGCCGAATCTGTTTTCGATTTACCCAAGACACCCGTCCTGCTGATTGCCAATGAATTTCTCGATGCACTTCCGATCCATCAGTTTATCCGGACGGATAAGGGATGGCATGAACGTGTCATCGGCTTGGATGAACATGACCAATTGTGCTTTGGACTATCTCCCGAACCGATCAACGGCTTTAATAAAAGCGCTCCAATCGGCAGCATCTTTGAAGATACAAGGATATCCGCCTCAATTATTGAGCAAGTAGCCCTGCACTTTAAAATTTATAACGGAGCCGCGTTAATGGTCGATTACGGCCATTCAAAACCGGGTTTCGGTGATACATTCCAAGCCGTTAAAGCGCATGGATTTGTTGATCCTCTGGCCCTTCCTGGCGAGGCTGATCTCACAACTCACGTTGACTTTGAGGGCATCTGTCAAATCGCCAGAGGGTCAGGAGTAGCGGTTTCGGGACCAACAACCCAACGTGATTTTCTTCTTGCACTCGGATTGTTCGAGCGTGCATCAAAGCTTGCGGAAAAAGGTTCGGACGAGCAACGGCTTGCAATTAGAGGTCAATTTGATCGGCTGACAAGCACTTCTGAAACCGGAATGGGAAAGCTTTTCAAAGTCATCGCGATTCACCACCCTCAGCTCGATGATTTGGCAGGCTTTTGACATGTTCGAATGACGTCTGAAATATAGCGAGTAGGCTGAAACTAGATTTGAGTGCCTTTTATGCTTCCAATAATCACAAGTGAAATCTTGACCATTCCGGGAATCTCCCACGCATTCTTCACGCGGCAAGGCGGTGTTTCATCAGGTCTTTATGCCTCATTAAACGGGGGACAGGGCTCAAGCGACGATCCCGACTTGGTTCGACAAAATCGCCAGTTAATGGCGACAGCGCTCTCGGTGATGCCCGAAAATTTCCTGAGCTGCTATCAGATTCATTCTGCCAACATCGTTACAGTTTTAACACCCTGGCGGGCAAGTGACCGCCCTAGGGCCGACGGGATGGTAACGCGGCAACCGGGACTCGCACTTGCAATAGGCACTGCTGATTGTGGACCCGTTCTCTTTGCAGACAATAACTCAGGCGTCATTGGTGCCTGCCATGCAGGGTGGAAGGGTGCGTTCTCCGGCATCCTTGAGGCGACAATAAGTGGCATGGAGGCGCTTGGCGCACACCGGAAAAACATAAGCGCCGTGCTGGGTCCGACAATCAGCCAAAATGCTTATGAAGTAGGCCCCGAATTTGTCGAACGCTTCATGGATCGGGACCCTACATATCATCGTTTTTTTGTTCCATCTGAGAAAGACGGATTTTCGATGTTCGATCTGCCAAGTTACATTGGATATCGAGTTTCGATGACGGAAATCGGCAATTTTAAGAATCTCGGGCTCTGCACTTACGGGAACGAACAGCAATTTTTCAGCTATCGGCGAACAACCCATCGAAAAGAGGATGATTACGGTCGGTTGATTGCAGCAATTGCGATCAAGGACTGACAATATCAGGTGTCTTCCACCCGATATGTTGCCCTGCGTCGACCGCTATAAGCTGACCGGAAACTGCTCTGGCACGGGCCAGATAAAGAACGGCGTCAGCGATGTCATTAGTCGACACACGACGCGCCAAAGGGATCCCTGCAACTTCACGTATCAAACCTGCCTCACCCTCATGATGGTTCGGAAGGGTAGGACCCGGTCCAATCGCATTCACCCTGACATTGGGAGCCAAGGCCTGCGCCATCGTGATTGTTGCTGTATAAAGTGCTGACTTCGACAATGTGTAGGAGAAATGCTGCGGCGTTAATTTCAAAACGCGATGATCAACCAGATTAATGACGGAAGGGTCGTCAATACCCTCTGCCTGAGCAGAGAATTTTCGTGTCAAAAACACGGGAGCACGAAGATTGACGTCAAAATTTCGTTGCCAGGACTCCAGATTGAAAGACTCCAATGTGTCTGTATCGAAAACCGAAGCACTGTTTACCAGAAGGCTTAATGGGCCGATTGTCCGGACAGCTTCATCGATCATTCGTTCGAGCACATCATGATCCGAAAGATTTCCAACGACAATTTCTACCTTGAAGTCTCTCCTCCGAAGCCGCTCAACAAACTGTTTGGAGTCATCCGTCAAATTTCGACAATGGATACAGACCGAATATCCAGCCTCAGCCAAGCTCTCAACAATCGCCGCTCCTATGCGCCGGGCACCGCCAGTGATCAAAGCAGCGCGATGGGTCATGATCTTCCCTCTTCTCGATAGACCGCCGGCAAAATGACAAATTCTGCGCCCGGCAAGTGTCAAACATGCCAACCATTAACCTTTTCATTACCTTGTTTCGAGGGATTTCTTAAATCATACGGCGGTCTCGCGTATTATGGTTGCTGTAAGGTTCACCGAAAAGGATGAAAGAGTACAAAGTCATGTCACGCAAGAACCGGTTCGCAGTCATATCCTTTGTGTTTCTTGGAATTGCCCCCGTTACTGCCTATTCCGCAGACCTATTCGGTGACAGCGTTGGCGTAACTTACTGGCAGGGGCCATATGCAGGTGTGCACCTCGGCGGCGGTCTCGGTTCAGCCGGAAGTCTTACAACTGGCGGAACAGTCGTAGGGGCGCACGGGGGATATAATTTTCAGGCTGGTAAGTTTGTAAGTGGCGGAGAAATCGATTTCTCCTCCTCGGAGATCAAGAATAGTTCGTCCAGTGAGAGTTTCAATCAGACATGGTTGACGAGCTTCCGGGCCCGTGGAGGATATACTTTTGGCAATATGCTGACTTATGGCACTCTCGGCTTCGCTTACGGACCAACAGAATATGTCAAAAGCGGAACCAAAACAGAATCGTCCAAATTAGGATGGATATTGGGTGGCGGCATTGAAGCAATGATCGCCCCTAATGTTTCATTGCGCGGAGAATTGCTGCATTACGACCTTGGAAGCAGCTCCTACTCGGATGGAGCAGGTGGCAATGTCTCGTTGAATACGACATCAAATGTTATCCGTACGGGATTAAACTATAAGTTCTAATTTGAATAAAAATGAAATATATAATGTTTTGTTAACCATAAAAATTTGTCATTAAAAACAAAATTACGTATTTAAATTTTAAATTTTGTATTTCTAAAAACAAACAATAATTTATCACATTCTTGCCTTGATTCGACATCATTAAAATTAGTCATGATGGTCATCATTATGATCATTTTTTCTTAGAGATACTGGATCTCTATTGTTGATCAATTCCAGTATTTAACTTGAACGGAGCACACCAATGAAACAATTTGTAACATTTCCAGTGATTGGCCTTGGGGCAATCCTGTCCACAAGCGTTTTGGCTGCTGACCTGCCAAGCAAGAAAGCACCGCCGTCACCTGTCGCAGCCGTGATGCCCTATAACTGGAACGGTGGCTATGGTGGCTTTGTCGGAGGTTATGGTTCGGGCAGCCATACGAAAAATGGCAGCACATCCTTCGACGACGCATCTGGCGGATCGCTTGGTGTCACAGCAGGTTACAATTACCAGATGCCTAACAATTATGTCGTCGGCATCGAAAGTGACATATCGTGGTCAAACATGAAGGGTGATGGCGTTATCTCGGGCAACAAGAGCGAACTCGAAAGCTTCGGTACACTTCGCGGTCGCCTTGGCTATGCGATGGATCGCGTCCTGCCGTTCGTGACTGCCGGCTATGCAGGTGGAAACACGAAGGATACCGTCACCACCTCATCTACAAGTTATCACAATGGCTGGACCGTTGGCGGTGGCGCTGAATTTGCCATCACCGGAAACTGGACAGCAAAAGTTGAAGGACTTTACGTTCATCTCGAACCAGCTTCTCTTCCAACAACAGGTGAATCAGGAATGGATATCGGGTTGGCGCGCGCTGGCCTGAACTATCGCTTCTGATCACGATTACACGAACGCAGCCCGCCCAAATCCGGGCGGGCTACTTTTTGTATCAAATATTGAATCAGTGCGGTTCGGTCGCTGCAAAAGCCGGAACGGCATCAGAAAATGATGCAAGCCAACGCACCAGATTCGGATGCCCTGCTCGCCATTTGCCATCAAACCGGAAATCGAGATACCCCAAAGTACATGCAAGCGTGATACTGCCTATATCTGGAACGGCCTTAATCTCCGGCAACGGAGAAGCATTGAGCGAAGAAATCCCGCGCTCAACTTTTCGAGCCTGATGATCTATCCATTTCTGCTCGCGTCGATCTTCTGTCCGGAACCGAACTTCATAGATCTGCAAGATGGCTGCATCCATGATGCCATCGGCAAGTGACTGCAGGGTTAGAGCACGATAACGCTCTGTGCCACCATCAGGCAGGATACGACCGCCGCCCGCCAAATCATCAAGGTATTCGACGATAACCCTTGAATCGTAAAGCGTTGTCCCATCATCCAGCAAAAGCGTCGGGACTTTGCCCAACGGATTTTGCTGACGAATAGTATCTTCAGGATCAAGGGTATCGGTCAGAACAACAGACACCTTGTCGGCTAACCCGAGCACATTGAGAGTAATCTTGATCTTTCGGCCGAATGGCGACGTCGGAGATGAACGGAGTATCATGGCTGTTCCTTTTGTGATGGACCGTTAAAGTCCCAAGATAACGCCATGATTTCCTATCAGGAGTCGTTCATCAGCACCAGATTAACCGCTTTTGGACCCTTTCCCTTTTTATCTGGCTCAAGTTCATAGCCGACGACCTGTCCTTGCTCCAAAGACACGAGACCTGACTGGCTAACAGCGGAAATATGAACGAACAAATCGCTTCCGCCATCCTCGGGCCTGATAAATCCATAGCCCTTTTCGGAATTGAAAAATTTAACGATACCCTTTTGGGGCATAGCTTGCTCCATGATCGAGATCAGTGAACATCCCGTTGATCAATTTCATCTTCAGGATTATATTTCAGGGCAAGAACAACCAGAAATTGCTTCAAAAATTTAAAAACAAAGAAAAAACTTCTGGAAATTCCGCCCTTGTGGGAGCATTCGCGCAATCGACCACAAACGTATCTTGTATATTATTCCGTCTAAATCAAGCCACTCTACCTTCTCTCCCCATTAAAATGACGCAACGACAGATTCTGTCAGCCATTCACAACTCCACCCCGCACCTTCATCAAGCGCAAGAAGGTCCGATAGGACTGGCAAAATCAGAGATAATTCCTCTGATAGCCGCCATGGCGGATTAATGACGATCATCCCGCATCCAAATAATGACGGAACCCGTGTCGGTGATTTGGTCCTGAATTCAATTTTGAGCATTTTTGGAATCTGCACGTCCCGAAGTGACCATGTAAAATTGGCCACGGCGCTGAGGTCTTTCAGCGGATACCAGAGTGCATAGATGCCAGTCGGCCATTTCCGGTAGGCTTGCGAAAATGAGTTCAAAAGATGATCGAATTCCTCGGGTTCCTCGAAGGGCGGATCGATCAACACAAGACCTCTCCGTTCTTTTGGCGGAACAAAGGCGTTCAGACCTACCCAGGCATCGATTTCAATAATTTTGGCGCGGCCATCAAAGGCCATATTCCGCGCGAGCGTAGCCCGATCCTCGGGGTGCTTCTCGGTGAGGATCAAACGATCTTCACCTCGCGTTAGAAAACGGGCGATTTCTGGAGATCCAGGGTAGAAATTTGGTCCATGAACGGCGCGGGTTGCCTGAATGGCATCCAGATACGGCTGAATAAGTGCTTTGATGCCGTCCGGAAGGCTTGCCTCGAGCAAACGACCAATTCCAGCGCGCCATTCACCCGTCCGCTCAGCGCGTACTCCCGAGAGATCATAGCGACCGATTCCGGCATGCGTATCAATTACACGGAAAGGCGTGGGCTTTGCTTTGAGATGCTCAAGGCAGCGGGCCAAAATGATATGCTTGAACACATCCGCAAAGTTTCCCGCGTGGAATGCATGTCGGTAGTTCATATGGAATCCGTTCTATTATGACGTACGCTCATCAACTTTTAATCTCTCAATTTAATGGCGGCACAGTAACCGAAGGAGCTTTGCACCCTGCACGATCAACCTGCGGACAGGTGCGAAACTGGGACAAATCTCGGCTAAAGCAAATCCTCACGTCCTGCATCAGCTTATCACGACACGACACCGAAATCATATCCGATGTTAAACCCGGATTGGCATCACTGAATTGCTTCTCGATTTCTGCCGGCACATCGACCCTGTTTGAATCGACGGACTTGAAGCCGTCAGGAATACGAATTCGCTCGAACGCAGTCTTGACCATTCGAAAATACTGCTCGGGCGCTTCGCCCGAACACGTCCCGTGCCGTCGCCACTGGTATTTTACAAGCCACTGCTCGGGATAAAGGCCTGCGCCTGCTTCAAGATCGTATTTTGAAAGAGTCTGCTCCGCAGGTGTGCAAGACGACGGATAACCATCCTCATCCTGAGGCCAAAGCCCATGCAGCACAAAGCCCTTTCCCGAGCCTTTTTTGCATTGTTCGGGGCTCCTGTCCGCACCCGCGCTCCGGCAAAAACTTGGAGACCATGACAAGGAGAGAACATAAAAATCAAAGCCACCCGGAACGGCACCCTTACGTTCTCCCTTGGCCTCTGCACCTAAAATTAGTGAGGCTAAAATCATGATAGAAAAAAGTAGAGTTACAGCGCGAAAGTTCATGAAACACCCCCTAGCAACTTTATGACCAATTGTCGCGCTTGCGCCACCCTGTAACATTGTACAGGTTGACAACGGTTCAGAGGATATAGGCAGCAAGCAAAAACCACGCATATTTGTAAATTTAGGCTTATGTTCCATACAAGCATCCGCTATTGAATTGGCTACCCTTGATTGATCAGAACTGCACGAAAAGTGGAGACATAAGCCGAATGACGTGGGATTTTTGGATTGATCGTGGCGGAACCTTCACCGATATTATTGGCCGTGCGCCTGATGGCAGCCTACATGCCACCAAATTCCTGTCTGAAAATCATGCATACAGCGATGCCGCCGTTCACGGGATCAGAACTTTGCTTGGCCTTGAGCGGACCACGCCCATTCCTGCGGGCAGCATCGGCGATGTCCGGATGGGCACGACCGTCGCAACGAATGCGTTGTTAGAGCGCAAAGGCGAGCCAACACTTCTCGTTATCACGCGCGGATTTCGGGACGCACTCAGAATAGGATATCAGGCGCGTCCGCACATTTTTGATAAAAAGATCACCAAACCGGCAGAACTCTATTCTGATGTTCTCGAGATCGCCGAGAGAGTCCGGGCGGATGGCACCGTCGAATGCACTCCAGATCTGGACGCAATCCGAACCAACCTTCTCGCAGCGAGAAAGGCGGGCTTCAACGCGATTGCAATTGCCTTCATGCACGCATGGCGGTTTCCTGATCATGAGAAGCAGGTTGCTCAAATAGCGCGTGAAATCGGCTTCCCGCAGGTTTCCGTCAGCCACGAGGTCAGTCCGCTGATCAAACTTGTTGGGCGCGGTGATACAACTGTTGTCGACGCCTATTTGTCACCAATCTTGACACGCTACGTGTCCCAAGTTGCTGCCGAACTCGATGTCAGCCGTTCAGGCGCGCGATTAATGTTCATGATGTCATCAGGTGGCCTTACCGCTGCTTCATTGTTTCAGGGCAAGGATGCTGTTCTTTCCGGTCCTGCCGGTGGTGTTGTTGCGTTGGCTGAAACCGGTAAAAAAGCAGGGTTTGATCGCGTGATCGGCTTTGATATGGGCGGCACCTCGACTGATGTCGCGCATTTCAGTGGTGAATATGAACGCGCTTTCGACACTGAGGTTGCGGGCGTCCGCATGCGCGCGCCGATGATGCTGGTGCATACTGTGGCAGCAGGCGGCGGCTCGATATTGCATTATGACGGAGCCCGCTTTCGTGTCGGCCCTGACTCTGCAGGCGCGAATCCGGGACCTGCCTGCTATAGACGCGGTGGACCTCTTGCCGTTACCGATGCAAATGTGATGCTGGGGAAACTCGATCCAGATTTTTTCCCGATGATTTTCGGTGCTCATCAGGATCAATCCCTCGATCGTGAAAGTGTTCATGCACGTTTCACGGAATTGGCTAAATTGATCGGCGATGGTCGAACGCCGGAAGAAGTGGCCGACGGATTTGTCCGTATCGCGGTTGCCAATATGGCCGAAGCGATCAAGAAGATTTCGGTTGCCCGCGGCTATGATGTCACCCGCTACGCGCTGAACGCTTTCGGCGGTGCGAGCGGGCAGCATGCCTGCCTTGTCGCCGACGCGCTTGCCATGACGACTGTCTTGATCCACCCCTTTTCATCCCTGCTGTCAGCTTACGGAATGGGCCTCGCAGCCATCCGTGCGACGCGTCAACAAGCCTTGGAAGAGCCGTTGGCAGAGGCCGCACTCGAAATCATTGAAAAACTTACCGAGACGCTCGGTGCTGTCTGCCGTGATGAAGTAAAAGGTCAGGGTGTGCCGCAAGCAGAAATTGAACTGCAGGTTCGGGCCCATATCCGTTATTCCGGAACCGATTCATCGATCGAGATCGAGGCGGGCTTGGCGCCTGATATCACCATCATGCGCCGTGATTTCGAAGCAGCACACCTTGCGCGCTTCGGGTTTAATGATCCGGCGAAGTCCCTTGTCATCGAGGCGCTCTCGATTGAGGCCGTCGGTGGTGCAGCGCGCATTCACCCTGTGCCACACCCACTGACGATTTCTCCCTTGCCTGCACCTGTTACAACCAGACGCCTGTTCAGTCAGGGAAAAGCGCACCAAGCTAACATCTTTCGCCGGGAACAATTGGCGCCGGGCCATCGTCTCTTCGGGCCGGCCCTCGTGATTGAAGATCACCAGACCATCGTAGTGGAGGATGGATGGGATTGTGTTCTAACAGAGCAAAACCATCTGGTTCTAACACGCATCGTTGCAGCTGAGCGCAACCACGCGCTCGGGACAAAGGCCGATCCGGTCCTGCTCGAAATCTTCAATAATCTGTTCATGTCCATTGCAGAACAAATGGGCGTAACCCTTCAAAACACGGCCTATTCCGTCAATATCAAAGAGCGGCTTGATTTTTCCTGCGCTGTCTTCGACTCGGAAGGAAATCTCGTTGCCAACGCACCCCATATGCCGGTGCATCTCGGATCAATGGACCGGTCCGTCGAAACGATTATCCGGATGAACCAGGGTGCTATCAGGCCGGGCGATGTGTTCATGTTGAACGCACCCTATAATGGTGGCACCCATCTGCCCGATATTACCGTCTGCACACCTGTTTTCGATGATGAGGGAAACAACGTGCTGTTCTGGGTCGCCTCTCGTGGCCATCATGCCGATGTTGGGGGTCTCGCACCCGGTTCGATGTCGCCTCTTGCGACCACTATCGAAGAAGAAGGCGTTTATATCGACAATTTCAGGATCGTCGAAAACGATCATTTTCTTGAAAAAGAGGTAACCGCCCTTTTCCTTGGCGCGCGTTATCCGGTCCGCAATGTGGTGCAGAACATCAATGATCTGAAGGCGCAGATTGCCGCAAACGAAAAGGGCGTGCGCGAACTGCGCAAGACGATCGCCGATTTCAGCCTTGAAACGGTGCAAGCCTATATGGGCCATGTGCAGGACAACGCCGCAGAGCATGTCCGTAGGGTCATCGAGAAATTGCATGATTCAGAGTTTACCTATCCGATGGATCAAGGATGCGCGATCCGCGTCCGTATCAGCGTTGATCGCGAAAAACGCGAGGCAATCGTTGATTTTACCGGCACATCGCCGCAACGAGCCGACAATTTCAATGCGCCAGAACCGGTCACGCGCGCAGCCGTGCTCTATGTCTTCCGGGTCATGGTTGATGATGACATCCCCATGAATGCCGGTTGTCTCCGTCCTATTCGCGTTATTCTGCCGGAAAACTCGATGCTGTCGCCGCGATATCCCGCCGCTGTCGTTGCTGGCAATGTCGAGGTCAGTCAGGCCGTCACAAACTGCCTGTTCGGTGCGCTCGGCGCGATGGCAGCCGCTCAGGGAACCATGAACAATCTGACCTTCGGCAATGCGCGATATCAATATTACGAGACAATCTGCTCGGGCTCTGCAGCAGGCCCAGGGTTTGATGGCGCACCGGGCGTTCATATTCATATGACCAATTCGCGTCTGACAGATCCCGAAATCCTTGAATCGCGGTTTCCAGTATTGCTGGAAGATTTCCACATCAGAAAAGGGTCGGGCGGCAAGGGTCGCTGGAATTCAGGCGATGGCACGAGCCGGACACTCCGCTTTCTTGAACCCATGGAATGCGCGATCCTTTCTGGGCATCGTAAAGTCCGCCCCTTCGGACTGGAAGGCGGCGAAGCAGGCGAACTCGGGCGCACCTTTGTCACGCGTCTCGACGGACAGATCGACGAATTGATCGGCGCGGATCAGACCTTTGTCAACGCAGGTGAAAAGGTAACGGTGATAACGCCAACAGGTGGCGGTTTTGGCAATAAGAAGGATCGAAAAGCATGACAAATTATCTGATTACGGGAGCAAACCGCGGGATCGGGCTAGCACTCGCAACATTACTCGCTGAACGCGGCGATACTGTCATCGCAACCGCGCGCGACCCAAAAGCCGCATCAGAGCTTCTTACGCTGGCCGACCGCTTTCCCGATCGTATCACCCTTCTTCCGCTAGATGTGACACATGACGCATCGGTTGCGACACTCGCGCATGCGCTTCATGGCAGGTCAATTGACGTGCTCGTCAACAATGCCGGGATTATCGGGCCGGACCGTCAATCAACCCTTGATATGGATTTTCCAGGCTTTCTCGAAACGCTCGACACCAATACGCTCGGCCCCTTACGGGTAACGCAAGCCATCCTGCCCTTGCTCAAGAAATCCGGCGCACCAAGAATAGTGACTGTCTCAAGCATGATGGGCAGCCTTTCCTCGAAGCAGTCAGACAAGATTGCGTATCGGACGTCAAAAGCTGAGGTCAACAAGGTCATGCAAGGTCTCGGAACCGATCTGCGCAAGGACGGGATTGCGACGCTAACACTGCATCCCGGTTGGGTCCGAACCGATATGGGCGGTTCGGGCGCAGATATTGATGTTTCCGAAAGTGCGGATGGAATCGTGAAGCTGATTGATACGCTAACAATATCCAATTCGGGTCGTTTCATGAATTATGACGGTACCGAGCGGGCTTGGTAAGGCTAGTAAACTCCGCCAAGGTCTACCGATTTTGCTTCTCGAGTGCCATCTGCTTTTGGCAACGGGGCATCTTGTAAAGCCCCCGTAATCTCGGGTTCATCCGTGGCTGGCGGCTGCGTTACCGCGAGCAACCTGTTCGCTTTCGGGTCGATTTTGCGAGCAAACTGGATTTTTGGTTTGCAAATGCGCCGTTGATTATAGGCGTCGTGGCGAGCCAGATCCATATGGATGTGGTTGTAATGGTATGCATCTGATCCCGGGGCTAAAACAGTCGTGAAATAATCGCACGCGTTCACAAAGATTTCCCGCAGGAATTCCTGATCGCGGGTCTGCCCTTTCCAGCCCTTGACCACCGACATTTCGCGGCCATCCGCAAATCGGAACCCCATTACATCGACAGCATTTCCGAAAGCATGCTCGGAGGCATCACCGAACCACGTATTATTCTGGTTTCGGCAGGAATAGGATCCGGCATTTAACTCTGCTACGCGCGTTCCGTAATAGAGCTTGGCGGCAGGCTGGACGACCTCTTCGACCCATTTGTCCACGACTGGTATCATCGGACAGGCCAGTGTTGCTTTCGATTTCAGTGCGACCGACCCCTCCGCCAAAGCACTCACGCGGAATGGTTGCAGCATGCCGCAGGCACCGGGACCATCAAGCTCGCGCGACGCCTCAATTGCAGGCGTAATCTGAACTTGCCCAGAGGAGAGGCATTTTTGCTCGACCTCGTCACGCCAAGGCGCGCGACTATCAAAGCGAAACAGGCCGCAGCCAGCAACGAGCAGCAAAAACGCACAAGCACAAAGACGCTTAACCAAACGAGTATTCATATGGCTAGGATGCGCTTTTACGGTTGCTGATTTCTTAAGATTTTCGACTTTTGACCAGAATTACTCCAATCTGCACATTAGCTGACTGGCGTCCGTAAAGTGACGAGTTCTTCTGCCGCAGTGGGATGGACAGCCAATGTCTGGTCGAAGTCGCGCTTTGTTGCGCCCATTCGCATGGCAATCCCGACCAACTGGATCATCTCGCCTGCCCCGTGGCCAAGAATATGGACCCCAAGCACGCGATCTGTCGGCCGGTCGACGAGAATCTTCATCATCATGCGCTCGGAGCTTCCCGACAGCGTGGCATGCATGGGACGAAAGCCTGTTTTGAACAAAACGACATCGTGAGTCTCGCGTGCTTCTTTTTCAGTCAAGCCAACCGTACCGATTTCTGGCGTTGAAAATACGGCGGTCGGAACGGGGCCAATATCAACCGGAGTGGGTAGATTGCCGAAAACGGTATCGGCGAAGGCGTGCCCTTCCCTGATCGCAACAGGCGTCAATTGAATGCGGTTCGTGACATCACCCACCGCGTAGATCGACGGAACATTGGTTTTTGAATAGGAATCAACGATGACACCGCCCTGATCATCAAGATGAACACCCGCCTCGGCGAGACCGAGCCCTCGTGTATTTGGCGCGCGTCCGGTTGCAAATATCACGCGTTCAACGGCAATTTCCTCGTGATTCGAGGTCGTTACGACCAAATCGTCCGGTTTTCCGGAAATTGACGCAATCGCGCTATGCGGGATGATTTTGATCCCGCCGCGTTCCATCGCTTCTGTCAGACCCATGCGCAAATCGTGATCGAAGCGCGGCAGGACGTGGTCGCGCCGGAGGATCACCGTTACTTGGCAGCCCAGTTTCTGCAATAGGCAGGCAAATTCGACGCCGATATAGCCTGCGCCAATGATGGCGACGGATTTTGGCAAGCTCTTCCACTCGAAGAAATCATTGGAATCATTGGCTAATTCCCGTCCCGGAAGATCAGGGATTACAGGATGCCCGCCAGTTGCAACCAGAATCGTGCGCGCTGAAATTTTTCGACCGCTTGCCAACATGATAGCATGCGGCCCGGCAATGATGGCTCGTTCTGTTACGATTTCAACGCCGGAACGCCCCAGATTATTGCGATATGCGGCTTCCAGCCGGTCAATTTCCCTATCTTTTGAGGCTTTTAGCGCTGCAAAGTCGAACTTTGCCTCGGATAGGCTCCATCCGAACCCGCGCGCATTCTCGAAGTCATCGGCGAAACGGCTTGCATAGACATAGAGTTTCTTCGGGACACAGCCGCGAATGACGCAGGTTCCGCCGACCCGATATTCCTCGGCGAGCATGACCTTTGCACCATGGGTGGCGGAGATGCGCGCTGCACGAACACCGCCAGACCCGCCTCCGATAACGAACAGGTCACAGTCAAACTCGGTCATATTCGGCGGTCTCCTTGGCGATTTGGGGGCAGCATCTTGTGATGAGATATTGAGCTTAAATAGCTATTAAACAATTGATTTTAATGTATTTTTTCAGACAGACATCGTTTTTATTCCTGACGATGTCGCGAGAATGGCCGTTTTTGCGATCCCGATGAACAGGCCGTGCTCGACGAGTGCGGTGACGCTGTCGAGACGCTCGGCGAGGTCTTCTGGCGCTGGAATAGTCCCCAATGCGGCGTCAAGGATCACATTGCCGCTGTCGGTCAGCCAGACCTCGCCAGTGGCGCGCTTGCGGATTGTCAGCTCGCCCCTGCACCCGCTGGCCTCGATGGCGCGGGTGATTGCGAGGCGTGTGGCCGCGAGTCCAAAGGGTACGACCTCAAGTGGCAACGGGAATTTCCCAAGGATTTCAACGAGTTTTGTCTCGTCTGCAATAACGATCATCTTCTTCGATGCCATTGCGACGATCTTCTCGCGGAGATGGGCACCGCCGCCGCCTTTGATCAGCCTAAGCTTGGCGTCGATCTCGTCGGCACCATCAATGGTCAGATCAAGCTCGGGCGTTTCATCGAGCGTTGTCAGGGGGATGCCGAGGCTTGCGGCTTGAATTCGTGTTGCTTCCGAGGTCGGAACACCAATGATTCCAAGGGTTTCGCGCTTCATCCGCGCGGCGAGCAGATCGACGAAATGCTTGGCTGTCGAGCCTGTCCCGAGGCCGAGGCGCATGCCCGGTTCGACCATCGCCACGGCCTGTGCCGCTGCTTCCCGCTTCAGCTCATCCAGATTCATGGACTGTTTTCCTGATTCTTTACCGCTTTAATGCCCGATATTACCATAGCATATTCTGGAAATGTCCGAACAAAAACGGGTCTATAAACGGACATTTCCACTGATTGCGTTGGAACAGACCCATTGAGCGTCACGAAATGATTGACGTTGCCAGTTTCATCCTTCAGACCGTGGACATGACACACGCAAAACCCCTTAATCCCGCGACGATTGTTTTTGATCTCGATGGCACGCTGGCCGACACGGCGGGCGACATCATCGCCACGTTGAACGCCGTTCTCGGCAAGCTTGATCTCGCACCTTTGCCGCTCGACTCGGCGCGCGAGATGATCGGCGCGGGCGCGCGCGTGCTCCTGCAGCGCGGGTTGAAAGCATCGGGGATTTCAGTGACGCCCGAACGGTTGGAAGACCTCTTTCAGGACTTTCTGGCCCATTACGAAATCCACCTCGCCGATGAGAGCACCTTGTTCCCGGGCGTGGAGTTGGCGCTCTCGGCGCTCAAGGCGGAAGGTCATCGTCTTGCCGTCTGCACGAACAAGATCGAGGCTCACTCGATCCTGTTGCTCGAGGCGCTCAAAATTGATGGCCACTTCTCGGCGATCTGCGGGCGGGACTCATTCGAGTATTTCAAGCCGGATGCGCGCCATCTGACACTGACCATCGAGAAATCGGGCGGCTCCTCCAGCAGGGCTGTCATGGTCGGCGATTCCAAGACCGATATTGATACGGCGCGGAATGCGAGTATCCCGGTGGTGGGTGTCAGTTTCGGCTACACCGATATCCCGATTGTGGACCTCAAGCCGGATCGGCTGATCCATCACTATGATGATTTGCAGGCGGCGGTTGCGAGCTTGCTTGCCCCCGCCACCTGATCTTGCTTGGTCTAGTTCTGCGGCACGTCGGAATGCTGGTGTGCCGCCTGCCCCGCATTGCCGCCGATGGCTTCGACTTTGAACTCGACCTCGATGGTTCCGGCCTTTTCAAACGTGAGTAGACCCTTGACCTTCTGGCCTTCAACCAGTGGTGCGGCCAGCCCCATCAACATGAGATGATAGCTGCCGGGTTTTAGCTCGGTCTTTGTGCCGGCTGGCACATCCAGCCCGCCAGCCAACGGGCGCATTTTCATCATGCCATCCTCCATCAGCATTTGATGGATTTTCGTGGTTTCGGCGCCTTCAATGGAGACCTGAATGAGCCGGTCGGGCATGTCGGATTTGTTTTCAACCGAGAGAAACGCCCCGGCAACTTTCGCGCCGGCAGGTGTTGCCCGCGCCCATGGATGCCCGATTGTGAGCGTGCCAAGCGTGTATTCGTGAGCTGACACGGTGCCCGGTGAGAGAAGCAGAATTGTAAGCGCGATAGCGCGCACGAAAAGTGAACTGACCATGATGATCCTCGATAAATGTGGAATAGGCTGCATTTTGCAGACTGAAGAGCGGAAACGTCTCACATTATTTGTGGCGGAGCCCGAGGATTTGAAAAAGCAGCCGGAGGAAACCCAGTCTGGCCAGAGGCCTCGCGCGGGACGCCGAGAGCTGATCCTGCTCTCGTCATTAAGCCGACAAGCACAGTCGCCGGCAGGACGAGTGCGGCGGACATCGGGCAGAAATAGAGACAGCAGGAGCCATCCTCATGGTGAGATGGTGCAGGGTTGGGGGCGTCAGAGTGATTGCCAACCTCAGCGGAAACACACCACATTGTCTGCGTAGCGAAGTCAGGAAACTGCTTCAGCGGTGATGCAATCAGAGATATGGCGAAAGCATAAGCCAGCGTACACTGGAAGACGACGCCCGCTCGCCGGTGCCTTTCAAACAATTTGATAATTTTCAGTGTCATGCCAGTATTCCGCATTCAACCGCTCACGCGCGACGGTCAATTAGCATGCAAGATCGCCAGCATCAAATCCGGCTCACCCATGTTCCAAAGTGATCGTCAAATCTACCTAAGGGTGAAAACCAATATGCCGCCGGATCACAAGTCCCCATATCTAGTCCATAACGGAGGCACAAAGCCAGTTCGCGCCTTATCGTCCTCCGACGGAAACCGATCTAAGCGGGCGCTCTAATCAAGCTTCGGGCACGGCGGTTCCAAACAAAATTCGATCCGAGAGGAAACGTCCACTTCATGAACAATGAAAGGATAAGATCATGTCATTCAGAAAACATCTCACCGGATATTCATTGGCCTTGGCGACCCTCATTGGCGGCATCTCGATCGCACAGGCGGACATGTACACTGACCGCATGAAGGCAGACCAATCGGCGAAGTCAAAATCACAAACGCAGATGATCGAAGAACCCGAATTCACAGGCTCGATCAGACCCCCAATGACACAGGAAGGCGTTCCGACGTGCTCCTATGATACGTTCTACTGGAACACGATCTATGCGTGCGATCCGGAGCATCAGGGACTGCCCGACTACAAGGATTGATCTTGCGGTCATTGCCACGACAAGAAATAGCCCGCTTAACGCGAGCGGGCTATTTTTCGAGTGCACGGGACACTTTCAGAATGCGCGACAGGTGCCGCTTCACTTCTGTTCCAAATGTTTTGCGATCATTGCACGATCCGGCAAATCGGCACCGAGGCGGCTGCAGGTGATGCTGGCGGCTATATTAGCCATCCGCATGGCCTTCGCCAGAATGTCAGCGGTCAGACCGTCGAATGATGTTTTTGTCAGGACCTGCTGCTGGCGCAAGCTGGAGAGAAGTGCGGCCAGGAAACTGTCGCCCGCGCCAACGGTATCGATCACGTTGACCGCTTTCCCTTTGACGGTGAAGGTTTCATGGTTGCCGAACCAGACGGTTGCGCCTTCGCCGCCAGCGGTGACGATCACGAGCCGCGCCCCTTTGCCGAGCCATGCAGTCGCGACCGTATCAACCGGAACATCCGGATAGAGCGCTGCAATGTCCTCTTCACTTGCCTTGACCATATCGGCAAGCGGAAGGAATTTCTCGACAGCCTCACGCCAGAGCTTCTTGTCGGGAACAATCCCCAGCCTCACATTGGGATCGAGACAGATCAGCGTGTCCGACTTTTTATCCGCGACAATGCCAAGCAAATGCTTTTGCGGGTCGGGAAACACCATCAGATAGGAGCCCAGAACGAGCACGTCGACCGGGCTCTGCGCATCGCGGAACCGGCGTCCGGTCAATTGACGCTCCGCACTCGTGCTGACGGGGAAAGAGTAGCTCGGACTTCCCTGTGCATCACGGCTGACAAGAACGAGCATTGTCGGCTCGGTATATTCTTCCAGAAATATGTCGCTGACACCTTCGGAGATCAGCGCATGGCGCAAAGCCTTGCCAAACAGATCCGTCGACAGGCCCGCGCACAACGCAACCTTCTCGCCAAGCCGCGCCAAGCCGATTGCCAGATTATAGGGCGCGCCGGCAAGCTTTGCGACCGTGTCAATCTTGCCATGAGCGTCGGAGCTGACGAAGAGATCGATCAGGGCTTCGCCGCAAACGACGATGCGTGGGGTTTGGGGCTCAGACATAGGCGATATTATCGATCATCTTGACGCCGCCCTCTATTTTCATCACCCGCTTGCGCATTCCGCGCTTCAGAATTTCGCCATAATCATGCCCGGCAAGCGGATTGCACACCCAGACGAATACAAGCGGCTCCGTGCCGGTATTGATCGACCGATGGGCCCAATCCGGCGGAATGAACGCGCACACGCCCGGTTTCATCTCGACGGTACGGGTTTCGCCATTACGCGATTCGAGCAACAGAATGCCCGTACCCGACTGGGTGTAATAGACTTCACCCATATCACGGCGGGCATGGAAATGCCCGCGCGTCATGTGAAATTCGCCGCCTATATCGCCGGGATACATGGTTGTTGTGCCAAAATAGATATCGGAGTTCTCGGGCCGGTACTCGACCACCTCATAGGTGACCGGATCGTCGCGCTCGCGGACTGCGTGGTCGAAAGCCGCTTTGTCCTGATAGATCTCGCGAAGCTCGCTCAGGCGTTTCACATAGTGACCGGAGGCGGGATTTACCGCGCCGGTGAGGCCATCGATGAAAACACCCATGGGCAGGGCAGAAATCGGTTCATGCATGAGCGATCCCGTTCAAATGAGACGAGGCAACGCGTGTTCCTGATGCGCTGCTTGATCAAGAAAACGTAGCGATAAAATCGGCAGACGTAAATGGGATGTCGGTTTTTGGAGGGTGGATTTAGGCTGCCCTCAATTCAAGAGGGATATGGTGGGCGCGACAGGGATTGAACCTGTGACCTCTCCCGTGTGAAGGGAAGGACTTATCAACACATAATACCACGTCACCGCACAGAACATACAATTATACCATTGATAATGTTTATTATTTAGCGCTATAATACCTCATCATACATCATCGCACCACATCATGCCACACAAAATCTGACGACGCAGCTGACGACTTAGCTTTTTATAGGACTTCTTGATGTTAACCGGTTCCAATTATAAAACGCTTTCACCTGATACAGGTCGGAAGGACCAATTGTTTTTTGACGGGAGTATCAAAAGCCTAGCGCTGAGAGCATATGCTTCAGGTAAAGCCACTTGGATATTGCAGTATCGCCCCAAAAACATTGCAGGAAATCGAGCGAGGATAGGCACCAAGAAGGCCGTCTTAGGCGACAGGGTCAACATGTCGCTGAGCGATGCTCGACAGGCGGCGCGATCCCTGATGGCAAAAATTGATCAAGGTCACGACCCTGTCGAGGAGAAACAGCTTCTTAGAAAACAAGAACTTATAACGGTTCAGGCGCAGTTGGATGAATACCAAGCCGATCTTGTGCGTCGGCAGCTCGTTAACGTCAAAACCGCCATGTCAGCGTTAAAGAGTGGATTTCAGGGAAAAATGACGCGTGAAGTCCATAAAATTATACTTTCCGATTTATTGCAAGAGATCAAAAGCATTGAGGCGCGTGGGAAACTTGGAGCTGCCCAAGACTTTAGAAAACATGCGTCAGCGTTCCTATCATTTTGCGCCACGCGCGGAGTTATTCAATCCAATCCATTGGCTGGCTATCGCCGCGCAAGACGCACCAGAGCTGAAATTGTGGAAACAGTTGAGCATGGCAGGATTTTAACAGATACCGAGTTAGCAACGATCTGGAAGGTGGCACAGAGCCGCAACGATAGTTTTGGCCGGATCGTTCAATTTCTTATACTGTCTGGCACACGGCGACATGAGGCCGCTTTGTTACGCTGCAGCTTCATCAGTGACCAATGGATTAATTATCCAGCAACATTCACCAAACAGGCTCGTGGTCATAGCGTCCCCAGAAGCAGTGGCATCGACGAGCTTTTGAGTGGAACCCCAAACAGAGGTGAACTTCTTTGGCCGTCTCTCCGAGTTGCAGGTGGAGGAACCCCAATTTCCGGATGGACCAAGTATGTGGCTGCGCTGCAACAATCGACTAATATCTATGATTTTACGCTGCACGATCTGCGGCGCACTTTCCGGACTTGGGCAGAGGAACGGTATGGCGCTACCGACTCCCTATGTGAAGCAGCTATTGGGCATGTCTCTAGACACATTCTAAACAGGATATACTCACGCCCAAAATGGCAAAATGACCTCCGTTTATTGTTTCAAGCCTGGAGTGATCATGTAGCCCAAGTTACAAAGTTTACGTGAACTAGATCGATCAGCCACCTCCAATTTAAGAAGATAGAAAGGCATCAACCATGGGAATGCGTGGACCAAAACCAAATAGACCAGTTACACATCTTTCTGAAGAATTTGTCGCAGCAATCGATACGATTGCATATGCAACCACTAAGCTAACCCTAGCATACGAGAAGTATCTAATATCCGAGGAACATTTAGATCGTGAGAATGAAAGAATTGTCAACGCCGTCAGTGAAAAACTCCGCAATAACGACACAAAAATAATGGTAAAGCCGGGGCGTAAATCCCAATTAGACACAACAATGCGTCACGCATTCTCAGGTGCTTATACCAAAACTGGCAGGCCTTTTAAGCGGTTAGAAAATCACCTGACAACTTCCCCCACTGGTGATGAGATAAGTGCGCCTGATGGCACAATTGCGCTAAAAAAGTCGGAACCAGAAACGTTCAGAACTTGGACGCGTGACTACAATCGTAACGCTGAGACAATAGCCGTTACATCCCTCCTGTCCGAGAGATCACTGCATTGGGAGCGGATCCTGCTTGATAATTGGGACGATATTATGATCAATAAGGCTACGATATTGATGTCCTCGTCACGCCACTTCAAGGCATTTCGAGGTTCATATGTCTACAAATCCATTCAAATCGACCAATAACAAACGTAAAATTAGGCCACTGACTGAACTCTGTGGACTACCAAACGACGCAATCATAAATATCTCCGAGACGGGTAAGATAATTGGTAAAAACAGAGAGACAATAAGGCGCTGGCGCAAACTAAACGCTGGCCCACGGTTCCTTTGCCACCCAGTTTATCCAAACCGCGTTGAATATAGACTAGGCGATGTACGTGAATGGATTTTAGGGCGTAGAGCAGACACAAATGACGTTTTCAGCAGCAACCGATCCCGCTCAATAAGTCCAGTTGCTCAATCCAAATCTACCACCTGAAGCAAAACGAGCCGCCCCAATTTGGAGCAGCCCGATAATGCTAAATACGAGTGACTTCAATCATTTAGCATGTTTTCAGGAATGTTCCAAGGGCGGATTCTCTGAAGGAGAAATTCCGTGAATAATTACAATGAAGATGATCACTCAGAACCCTTTGAAAACACCGAGGGTTCAAGAAAAGTCGCAAAAGTCGCAAAAGTCGCAGGCGGTGTTCCTGAAAGTCCCCTACCTCTCTATCCTCAACTTATCCCATCCAAGTCCTATCCGATGTCTGCACTCGGAGAGACAATGGGAAATGCAGCATCAGCTATAGTCTCTAAATGTTTTGTTTCCCCACCAATCGCCAGCCAAAGCATTCTGGCTGCAGCTTGCATAGCGGTTCAAGGGCATGTGGACGTGGAGTTACTCAGTGGCCAGAGTAGACCATGTAGCCTCTACCTTATAACGGTGGCTCGATCTGGCGATAGAAAAAGCACTGCTGATAATGAGGCGTCGGAGGGTATTAGACGACATGAACAGAGTTGCGAGCAAATCTACAAAGTACAATGCGCCGAGTGGCAACTGGAGCATGACATCTGGACAAGCAAGAAGTCAAAGCTCAAAGCGGCCACCAGCGGTGACAGCGATGCCAAACTTCAAACACAACTCAAGTCCCTTGGTCCAGAACCAAAGAAGCCGCTCCTTCCCGTTGTTCAGCTGCCTGATCCGACTATTGAGGGTCTTGTGAAGAACTGGGTGGAGTTGCCGGGGTCCATCGGCATATTCTCCGCAGAAGGCGGTCAATTTATTGGCGGCTATAGCATGGCTGCGGAAACGCGGGTTGGCTCCGCTGCCGCTCTATCAACCTTTTGGGACGGTACTCCATATCGGCGTATCAGAGCGGGTGATCCACCTTTGCTGCTTAACGGCCGCAGACTTTGCATTCATCTCATGATCCAGCCAGAAATTGCTGCAAAATTTCTTAGTGATCGGTCTATGAGGGATCAAGGTCTACTCTCTCGGTTGAATATCGCCTCACCGGAAAGCCTTGCAGGGCAACGCTTATACCGCCCGTCAAATTCAACAGATCAAGGTCAAATCAAAATCTTCAACGATAAGGTCTTTGGTATCCTTCAGAAAACACCACCTCTGGCTGGCAAAGCGGAAAATGAGTTAAAACCGCGTGTTCTAACCGTTTCTCAAACCGGCAAAGAAAAACTTATTGAGTTTTCCAACGGTGTTGAAGCCAAATTGGCAAAAGGCGGTTCCTTTGAACATGTGCAGGATGTTGGTGCAAAAGCCATGGAAAACGCATGTCGTATTGCGGCAGTTATTGCAGCTTTTGACGACATTGAACGCGATGTAATCACCGAGGATTATATCACCCGCGCAATTGAGATTGCAAAATGGTACTTGGATGAAGCTGCCCGACTGGCGGATAACCAAGTAACTGACCCTATCGTGCTGATGGCACAGAAGTTACTTGACTGGTTACATAACCAAGGAAAAGAAACATTCAGCATCCATGATATTCTCAACCGTGGCCCTTCCCCACTGCGGACAAAGAAAGCTCTAACCCCAGTCCTGAAGGTACTGATTGAACATAATTGGATAACCGATTCGTCGGACCGGCCAAAAATCTTCAGATTGAACCGCGAGGGCTAAGCACAATAAGGTTGCTAGTCCATCTTGCCTACCCTAGACGGACACAGCTGATTACCAGAGGACGGGCTGCGACTTTTGCGACTTTTGCGACACTTCCAAGAGTTGAACTGATCTCGGCCCGTTCCCACCCCTCCAATTGAAATTCCAAATTTTTGATATATATTTGAGAGACTTATATCGGATTAATCAGAGCCTCATATGTCAAAAGGTGGTCATAGACCCGGCGCAGGTCGCCCTAAAGGCTCACGGCAGGTCCGCTCGTCCGCAAGCACGATCCGTGCGGCTAAGGCGTCTGGTCAGCCGATGCCATTGGACTATCTGCTTGATGTGATGAATGACGCCCAGCAAGCGTTGAAGGATCGTCTATCCGCTGCCATCGCCGCTGCTCCTTATGTCCATCCCCGTCTGCAATCGGTTGCCATCCAGAATAGCCGGAGTGAGCCTCTTTATATTCAGTCTGAATTAGGCGAGGCGCTTAAGGCATTGGCTGAGATAGCGCGGCAACGGCCATGACAATGGTTATCTGCAAGACTGTCAGCAGCCAACATCTTTATATCGTTAAACCCCCATGCGAGCTGACCACTCATAACGGACGGCTGTAAGGTTCCCTCAATCATAATTTAGATTTTCCGCCGCAGCCAGGCTCACCCGCAGGCTCGGCTCTTCCGGCCTATGTCGCACCCACAACAGCACAAAAGCCGCCTACGGTCTTCCCTGAGTTAGCTCAGAGTCATCACTGAGCGAGTTCCAGTGCTGGGTGATGTTAAAGCAAAAAGATCTGGAGCATGAATTGGCAATTAACCGATCAATCTTATTTTATGATTACAGAATTTCTTATATATTTCACAACTGCTTTCCAGATAGGAGATTCTGCTTCTCGATACGATAATGTAACTACCACTTCCTGATTATCTGTCATAATTTGATTAATTTGAACAAAAACTGACCCGTTCAATCCTGTGCGTCTATATTCAGTTACCAATGAAATTTTATTTGATATATTATCAAGGTGGCATCCTATAAACTCAATCAATGAGTAATTTTGTTGCTTTAAAACTTTTATTAGACCGTTTTGTATAATTTTTTCAATCATTTTTAAATCATTTGAGTCAATTTTTTGAACCTCAGTATATGGAATTGAGGGAGGTATGATAGAATCTATTTTTATTGACGCAAATGTCGTAGTGGGCATTGAATTTGCCGCTATTAAATTGGTTTTCCCGTCTGGAATTTGAATTCCATTTAAATTCAAATTTGCTTCTACAGTAGTATTCATTAAATTCAAATAACCGTTCTCGATTAATCTCCATTGTTTTGGGAGCTTTACAGAAATTCCTCTTGGTAAATCTACCAATAAAAAATTACTGCTATTTTGACAAAATGCTGAATTATAGCTTATTAAAACAAAAACAATTACTGATAATAATTTATATTTAGAATGTGTCATTTGTAAATTCCCCTTATTAAATTCTGATTACCCCCCGAAAAAGCAAGATAATTTAGCTATTGGGATATTAGCTTTTCAAACTTAATGGTAAAAATGATAAATGCCCATTTCAATCCCATCATAGGCTCCATAATCATTCCCCGCCAATCCCGTTCCCCTAGTCGTTAAAGGAGGTTAGATTAGAAAGTCTAACTGGTCAGTCGCAGTTCTTGAAATTCTGACTGACGCACCGACTTGCCGCTTCTTGTGCTGTGTCAATTTGAGCAGGTGTCATTTTCTGAGCGACCATGTCACGGTTCTTTATTGCGTCAGCCATCCCTTCAATTGACGCAACATTAAACCACATATGCGCTTTGACATAATCTTGCGCTGAACCTCGACCATTCTCATTCATCACGCCGAGATTATTTTGAGCTGGAGTATGTCCTTGCTCAGCGGCCAGTGTGTACCACCTGAAAGCTATTTTATAATCCTGCGTTACGCCCTGACCTTGATCATAACCTACACCGAGACTGTATTGCGCTGAAGCATACCCTTGCTCACCTGCAAGTGTGTACCATTTAATGGCTGTCTTATAATCCTGATCTACACCTCGACCGTTAGCGTACATTAAACCGAGATGGTATTGCGCTTGAGTATGTCCTTGCTCCGCGGCCAGTGTGAACCATTTGGCTGCTGTTTTATAATCCTGCGTTACACCTTGACCATGAGCGTACATCAGACCCAGATCGTATTGCGCTTGAGTATGTCCTCGTTCTGCCGCCAGTTTGTACCATTTACGCGCTATCCTGTAGTCCTGCGCTACATCTTGACCATTAGTGTAGATAAAACCGAGATGGTATTGCGCTTGAGTATATCCTTGCTCAGCGGCCAGCGTGTACCACCTGATAGCTGTTTTATGATCCTGCGCTATACCTTGACCTCGTTGGTACATTAAACCCAGATCGTATTGCGCTTGAGTATGTCCTCGTTGTGCTGACAGTCTATACCATTTAACCGCTGTCTTATAATCCTGCGCTACACCATGGCCATGCTCATACATCAAAGCGAGATTGAATTGCGCCTTAGCATTGCTCCGTCTTTTCTGACCAAAAAATGAGATCAAAGCGCCGATGATAAAAGAGGCTACAATGAAATAGAAATTTCGTGTGTGGAAATCATTATAAAAAATATTCCCAAGGGTTAAAAGTGCGGGGATGCTGAACACAAATCCTGATAAAAAATAATTGTCACTTCTGAAACAAAACTGGCCCAATTTAAAATAAATTGTCAAAACGACAATGACTATTAAAATTGCGATCATTTCCGTCCCCTTAGTTATCAATCTCTATTTTTAGCTTCTCATGTAAGACACCATTCTTTCAATGCCGCTATTATATCTTATCGGCGCGACACTATGGGTCGGGTCAACTCTGACGACTTGGCTGACGCCGTGAACTTTAGCTGAAATCCAAAAATTCAACTAAGTCATTGATTTAATTGGTGGGCGCGACAGGGATTGAACCTGTGACCTCTCCCGTGTGAAGGGAACGCACTACCGCTGTGCTACGCGCCCGAAGGAATTGGGATTAACTTGCAAATCCGCAACATATCCATCTGTCAAAGCCGTGTATCCGATTGAGCAATTCATTTCAAGTCGTGGGCGAGGCGGGTCGGGTATTGTGCGAAGTGGCGTCCCGGAAATAAGTGTTTACAATTTTGTAGCTGAATAAAGCTCAACCGTTTTCCCGGGCAAATGAGTGATTTCCGCCAGACGCCTCCCATGCCGCCAACCTAAACCAAGATTAGGCAAAAATTAACCATATTGAATAACGACGGGCCCGCTTTGTGTAAAACTTGATGCATGTCGAGGCGATTAAGGCAAAATACAATTTCAAACAGTATGCTTGCTGTCATCTCGAAAAACCTGGGTTCATAATGCGTCTCTCCTCTCTCCTTATTCTCCTCGCAGGCCTCGGGATGATCGGCGTTCCGGAAGCATCTTTTGCTTCATCCTCGGCGCAAAAAGACACAAGCGCCTTTGACCAGACCATTCGTGAATGGTCGGCGGGTGACCCACTCGTCCGGCGGGAAACTGTCGATTATCCGACCGATGCGAGCGCAGGCACGATTTTCGTCTCAACAGTTGAGCGGCGTCTCTATCTGGTGCTCGGCGACGGCAAAGCGATGCGGTATGGAATTGGCGTTGCGCGCGAGGGGTTCGAGTGGGCGGGTACGATGCGCATTTCGATGAAGCGCGAATGGCCCGATTGGACGCCGCCGGCGGAAATGCTTCGGCGGAGGCCTGAATTGCCGCGCCATATGGCGGGCGGCCCCGATAATCCGCTGGGTGCGCGGGCGATGTATCTCGGCTCGTCGCTCTACCGTATCCATGGCTCGAATGAACCGGAGACGATTGGCGAGGCCGTCTCCTCGGGCTGCATCAGGATGGCCAATGAAGATGTCATCGACCTCTATGAGCGCGTGAAAATTGGCACAGTAGTGGTCGTCCAGAAATAGAGTGTCGCGCTAGCCGCGATCCCGCGAGAGGCCCAAGGACGCGAGGCTCGCCTCGTAAGCCGGCCATTTTTGTGAATAGGTCTGGCCGAGTTCATGCAGGTAATCCCAGGTGAACAGGCCCGTATCGTGGCCGTCATCGAATTTGAGTTTGACGGCATAATTGCCGACAGGATCGATCGCGCTGATCGTGACATTGCGTTTGCCGGGCACTGTTTTGCGCTCTGCCGGGCTATGCCCTTTGACTTCGGCGCTCGGGCTTTCGACGCGGAGATACTCGGCGGCGAGATGAAAATGGCTCCCGTCCTCAAAGCTGACACAGAGGGTTCGTTTGTCTTTCATCAAACGGATTTCCGTCGGCCACTGACTATTTGAATGCGACATAGCGAACCTTTCAGGCAGATTTCAGCTCGGGGTGTGAAAAATTCATTGACCCTGCTAATGAGTGCTACAATGTATCGTGTAAAGAAACAAAGCCGGAAACGTTTCCGGGCAGAGACCCAGCGATGAACGATTTTACTCCTGCCCCTGCGATGATTGATCCTTTCGGACGGTCGATATCCTATTTGCGCGTATCGGTGACGGACCGCTGTGATTTTCGCTGTGTCTATTGCATGTCGGAGAATATGTCGTTTCTGCCGAAGCAGGATCTTTTGACGCTCGAGGAGCTTGATCGTCTGTGCACGGTTTTTGTGGATAAGGGTGTCCAGAAACTCCGGATTACGGGGGGTGAACCGCTCGTCCGGCGCGATATCATGACGTTGTTCCGGTCGCTTTCGCGGCATCTGGTGTCGGGGCGTCTCGAAGAGCTGACGCTCACAACGAACGGCTCGCAGCTTGGCAAATATGCGTCCGAACTGGCTGATTGCGGTATTCGCCGGATCAATGTGTCGCTCGACACGCTTGATGCGGCGAAGTTTCGGAAAATCACGCGATGGGGTGACCTCGACAAGGTGCTTGCAGGCATTGACGCCGCCCAGGCGGCCGGAATTGCCGTCAAACTCAATGCCGTTGCGCTCAAGGGCGTGAACGAGGACGAGGTCGAGGACATGATCCGCTGGTCGCATGACCGCGGGATCGATATTACCTTCATCGAAGTGATGCCGATGGGCGATATCGAGCCGGACCGTTTTGATCAATATTGGCCTTTGTCGCACTTGCGCGCCCGCCTGCTCGACCAGTTCACGCTGGATGATATTGATTACCGCACCGGCGGGCCCGCCCGTTATGTAAGTGTGCGGGAGACGGGTGGCAGGATCGGGTTTATCACGCCGATGACGCATAATTTCTGCGAGAGTTGCAATCGCGTCCGGATCACGTGCACGGGGACGCTTTATATGTGTCTCGGGCAGGATGATGCCGCTGATCTGCGGTCGCCGCTGAGGGCATCGGCCAATAATGACGCGTTGAGCCGTGCGATCGATGCGGCCATTCTGAGAAAGCCCAAAGGGCATGATTTCGTGATCGAACGCACGACACAACGGCCTGCGGTCGCACGCCATATGAGCGTGACGGGCGGATAATAAATGTCGCAGGTTTACGACGTCATTGTTATCGGCGTCGGCGGCATGGGCTCGGCCACGTGCTACCAGCTGGCGAAGCGCGGGCAGCGCGTTTTGGGGCTCGAGCGTTTTGATATTCCCCATTCGATGGGTTCGTCGCACGGCGACACACGGATGCTGAGGCTCGCCTATTTTGAAGGGCAGGCCTATGTGCCGCTTGTCCTGCGCGCGCATCAGCTCTGGCAGGAAATTGGCAAGCTCGCGGGCGAACACTTGTTGCATATGACGGGTACGCTGGACATTTCCGGCCCTGACGAGGAGGACATTATCGGGAAGGCGGAGCAGGCCTGCCGCACCTATGATCTTCCCTACGAGCTGCTTGATTCGGAAGCCATCATGGCCCGCTATCCGGGGTTCAAGCTTGAGGCGAAGCACAAGGGTCTTTTCCAGCCTGATGGCGGCTTTGTCGCATCAGAAAAAGCGATTTTGGCCCATACGGCGCTTGCGATTGATGCGGGGGCCGAGATCAGGCCGCGCGAACGCGTGCTGGGATGGGAGCCGACAGGATCCGGCGGCGTGAAGGTGACGACCGAACGGGGCACCTATGAAGCGGGTAGCCTTGTGCTTTCGACAGGGCCATGGATCGGCGAGTTTGCGCCCGGCGTGATCCCGTTCACCCAGCCTTACCGGCAGGTGTTCGGCTGGTTCAGGCCGCGCTCGCCCGACCTCTTCAAGATGGGGTCGTTTCCGAGCTTTACGCTCAAGATCGATGAGGGCCATTATTACGGGTTTCCGCTCTGGAATAATCCCGGCCTGAAAATCGGCGGGCCGCATCATGGCCGCGAGAAATGCGATCCGGAAACATTGATCCGCGAGAACCGCCCGAGCGACGAGGAAGGTCTGCGCGTCTGTCTCTCGCGGTATATTCCCGAAGCGTTGGGCACGGCGCTGTCGGTCCGGGTGTGCATTTATACGATGACACCGGACGAGGACTTCATCATTGACCGGATGCCCGGCATGCCGCAGGTGGTTGTGGCGTCGCCCTGTTCCGGGCACGGTTTCAAATTTGCCAGTGTATTCGGTGAAGTATTGGCGGACCTTGCGATGGACAGGACACCCGCTTTCAACCTAGAACCATTTGCCCTGTCCCGGTTCGCGAGCCACGGCTGATTTCTCCGGATTATTCCATGCGCTCCGCTGCCGAAACACAACGCGGTATTCTCGCCATGCTCATCGGCGGCGCGCTGTTTGTTGTCAATGACGCGCTTGTCAAACTGGCGACAGAAACCCTGCCAATCGGGCAATTGCTTGTTGTGAGGGGCTTTTTCGCGATCCTCTGCATGGTCTGCATCATTTTTGCGATGGGGTATACGAAGCATATCAGGTCGGCGGCGCGCCCCGTCGTGCTGCTTCGGGCTTCGCTCGAATTTGTGGTGTCACTGCTCTATGTGACGGCCATCTCGCATCTGCCGATCAGCGATCTGACGTCCATCATGCAGGCAACGCCGATCATCATGACGGTTCTGTGTGCGGTCCTCAGAATTGAAATTGTCAGCTGGCAGCGCTGGGCGGCGGTTCTGGTCGGGTTTGTCGGCGTTCTGTTGATCACGCAGCCGGGCGGGTCCAGCTTTTCAATTTTCACATTGGCGGCTTTGGACTCGGCGACCTTTGTGGCGCTCAGGGATTTGGTGACGCCGCGCATCGGCGCCGATATACCGCCGCCCGTTGTTATTCTCACCACAACGATTTTTGCTGCCGGCGGCGGGTTCCTGCTCGGCTTGAGCGAGTCATGGGTGACTTTGCAGGTGACGGAATATGTCTATCTGGCGGGAGCCGCGATCATTGTGTCGGCGGCGAATGTGCTGATGGTGATTGCCTACCGGAACGCCGACATCTCGCTGCTCTCGCCGCTCCGGTACACGGTTGTCGTTTGGGCAGCCATTGCCGGGCTGGTCGTTTTCGGTGAATTGCCGGGATTGATCGCGGCCATCGGAACGCTGATGATCGTCGTAAGCGGGCTTTATACGGGATATCAGGAACGCGCACGCAACCGGAAGGCGCAGCACATTCCGGATATCGCAACCTGAGCGGGTAAAAATCAACCGCTGTGGAAATTTTTATAGACCTCGCTTCGAAAAAATGGTCCAACATTGCAAGAATTCATTGAATAGACCGCGCGCGAAAGCGGGCGGATACGTCCGGCAAGGGCGAGGCAGTGGGGGGATTTTGTGCAAACATTGCTCAGTATCAGTAGAACCATTGATCAGGTGAATACGCGCCTTGGCAAACTCATCGCCTGGCTCATTTTTGTGGCCGTGGCGGTATCAACCGTCAACGCGCTCATCCGGAAAATATTTGATACGTCCTCCAATTCATGGCTCGAATTGCAATGGGTTCTGTTCGGGTTTGTCTTTCTGCTCTGTTCTCCATGGACCCTGCTCTCCAATGAGCACATCAGAATTGATGTGATCAGCTCGAAATTGCCCAAACGGGCTAGAGACTGGATCGACATTGTCGGCCATGTTGCTTTTCTTCTCCCCTTCGCGCTGGTCATGATCCTGACCTCCGGCCCCTTTGCCTTGCGGTCCATTCTCGGGAACGAACAATCGGGCAATGCAGGCGGCTTGCCGCAATGGCCGGCCAAAACATTGATCTTTGTCGGATTTATCGTGCTGTTCGTGCAGGGAGTTTCGGAACTGATCAAACGCGTCGCCATTATGCGCGGCGAACTGGAAGACACGACATCGGGCGGCGGGCACCATGCATCGGCGGAAGCCGAGGCGCAGCGTCTGCTGGCCGGGATTCAGGAAGGCACGACACGGTAAGTGTTCTTGAAACAAATGTGATTTCGGAATGACGACGAGGGGGCTGATTTCATGATTGCGTTCATCATCCATAACATGGCCCCGATCATGTTCATGTCTCTGGTCGTTTTTCTGCTGCTCGGCTATCCGGTTGCGTTTGCGCTTGCGGCCAATGGTCTGCTTTTTGCGCTGATCGGCATTGAATTCGGTCTGTTCCAACCGGAATTTCTGCAGGCTTTGCCCGAACGCGTCTATGGCGTGATGAATAATGACACGCTGCTGGCGATCCCGTTTTTCACCTTTATGGGGCTTGTGCTTGAACGATCGGGCATGGCGGAGGATCTGCTCGATACGATCGGGCAGCTTTTCGGGCCTATTCGCGGTGGCCTCGCCTATGCCGTGATTTTTGTGGGCGCGCTGCTTGCTGCGACAACGGGCGTGGTTGCAGCCTCCGTGATCTCGATGGGACTGATCTCCCTGCCCATTATGCTGCGCTATGGCTATGACCGGCGGCTGGCGTCAGGTGTGATCGCGGCATCGGGAACCTTGGCGCAAATCATCCCGCCATCGCTTGTGCTCATTGTCATGGCCGACCAGCTGGGTCGCTCCGTCGGCGATATGTATAATGGCGCGTTTGTTCCGGGCCTGGTGCTGGCAGCACTTTATGCAGGGTATATCTTTCTCGTGTCGACGATATGGCCATCGGCAGCCCCTGCGCTTCCCGCTGAAGCGCAAACGCTGCGTGACGATGACGGGCAAACCAGACGCTTCTCGCTGCTCGTGATGACGGTGGTCGCCGGCGTTGTCGGCTATGCCGTTATCAAAGAGCTTGGCATCAAGCCGGGTGCGGATTTTGTTGTGCTCACCATGACGGTCGGCGTTGTGACAGCCTTTATCCTGACAGTGTTGCACAATGCACTCGGGTTGAAACTCCTGTCCAGAATGGCGACACAGGTCGTGTTCGTGATGGTGCCTCCGCTGGGGCTGATCTTTCTGGTGCTGGGCACCATTTTCATCGGGCTGGCGACGCCTACGGAAGGGGGCGCGATGGGTGCTGCTTGCGCGATCATACTCGCCGTCATGAAGCGCAGGCTGTCATTCGATCTTCTCAGGCAAGCGACCGAATCGACCGCGAAGCTCTCCGCTTTCGTGTTGTTCATTCTGGTTGGTGCGCGGGTTTTCTCGCTCACATTTTATGGCGTTGACGGCCATAAATGGGTCGAGGAATTGCTGGTTGCGCTGCCGGGCGGGCAAGTCGGGTTCCTGATTTTCGTCAATATTCTCGTCTTCATTCTGGCCTTCTTCCTCGACTTTTTCGAATTGGCCTTCATCATTGTGCCGCTGATCGGGCCGGTTGCCGACAAGCTCGGTATTGATTTGATCTGGTTCGGTGTGATGCTTGCCGTGAATATGCAGACATCGTTCATGCATCCGCCTTTCGGCTTTGCGCTGTTCTATCTGCGCTCGGTCGCGCCGAAACTGCCCTATCTCGACAAGATCACGAGCAGGAAAATGGAGCCGGTGACAACCGAGCAGATCTATTGGGGCGCGGTGCCGTTTGTGGTGATCCAAATGATCATGGTGGCGCTCGTTTTGCTCTTCCCGCAAATGGTGATGCACTATAAATCAGGCGGCCATTCGCTCGATGACAAGAAGACGATGGAGCAATTCCAGAATCTCGGCACGCCCGATACCGAGGCACCGGCAATTGACTTCGGGGTCGCGCCAAAAATCCAGTAAGACAGGATTTAACCGAGCATTTCCAAGGATTTTGTGAAGAAATCCGGCGTGCCGAAATTGCCGGATTTCAGCGCAAGGGCCATTGTGGTGCCGTCGGCGGCGAGCGTCCATGGCACGCCCGGGTCGATTTCGGGGCCGATTTCCAGCATCGTGACGCCGAGCGCGGAAACGACGGCACCCGACGTCTCGCCGCCGGCCACAACCAGACG
Organism: Alsobacter soli; assembly: GCA_945883115.1. Lineage (GTDB taxonomy): Bacteria > Pseudomonadota > Alphaproteobacteria > Rhizobiales > Beijerinckiaceae > CAIUPE01. The sequence goes on along the minus strand of CAMCXA010000001.1, from coordinate 151,091 downwards.
GGTGACGCCCGCACGCGCCAGTCCGCGGGCGGTATCGGCCAGCAATTGCTCGACCATGGCGCCGGCCTCATCGCGACCAAACCGTTCCTGAATGGCACGCACCGCTTCAGGCTCGGCTGTCGAATAGATCAAAACCGGCTTGGACCCGAGACGCGGGATCGCCCAGTTCAAGAGGGTGTCGGAGGTCAAGCGCCCGTCTGCAAGGGCTACGGGATCAATGGCAAAAACCTCGATGCCCTTTGCAATCGCATCCGCGACCTGACCGCGTGTTGCTGCCGAACAACTTCCCGCAAGAATGGCGGTGCGCCCTGATGGGGCGACAAACGGACGATTTGCGGATTTCTCCGCCAATAGCCCGGCTTTGCGGAAGTTTTCAGGCAGTCCGAGCGCAATGCCGGAACCGCCCGTGAGCAATGTGTGCCCGTCAAACGCCGCGCCTAGCGCACGGAGATCGTCATTGGTGATGGCATCTGCAACGCCGATTGCGGGGCCGCTTGCGGCAAGGGCTGCGAACGCATCCTTGATCGCACTGCCGCCTTGGGCGACGGTTTGAAACGGCACCAGCCCGACCGGAATTTTCGTCTGCCGCTGCAAGACACGGACGAGATTGGAGTCGCGCATCGGGGTCAGCGGGTGATCCTTCATCGGGCTGTCGGACAGGAGGGTTGAGCCAATAAACAGATGGCCCTGATAGACCGAGCGGCCATTGGCGGGAAAGGCGGGGCACGCGATTGTGTAGGAAACCCCAAGGCGCTTCATCAAGGCTTCCGTCACGGGGCCGATATTTCCGGCATCGGTCGAATCGAAGGTCGAGCAATATTTGAAGAGGATTTGTCGTGCACTAGCGCGGAGCAACGCATCGCAGGCGGTGAGCGACCACTCGACCGCCTCGGCGGTGGGATTTGTGCGGGATTTCATCGAGATGACGATGGCATCGGCATCCGGAAACCGGACATCCGGCAGGGGCACACCAACCGTCTGCACGACGTGCATGCCTTCCCGTGCCAGCATGAGCGCAACATCGGTTGCGCCCGTCAGATCATCAGCGATTACACCAAGCAACATGAGACTATTCCTGCCATTTTGCACCAAAAACGGCGCGTAATTCGTCAATTTGGGTGGAGTCGAGCGGTGGCAGCGCAGAGCCACGCGTGAGGAACCAGAGCTTTGCCGTCTCTTCCGCCTCCTCCAGCGCATAGGACGCGCTGGAGACGCTGTCATGCCAGAATGTCGGGCCGATCCGCGCCAGTAAAACACCCCGGACATGCTTCACGAGAGGTCTTACGAGGTCGATGACCGCAGGATCGCCCGGTCTCAGATAGGGGATCAACGGGATCTGGCCCGATTTCATCACGTGATAGGGCGTCAAAGGCGGGAGCACATTGGCGGGATCAATCGCGAGCGTGAGGGAGAGCGCGACGAGATGGGTGGAATGCGGGTGGACCACGCCCTGAACCGAGGGATCGGCTTCATAGACGGCGCGGTGCAAGCGGATGGTTTTTGAGCCGCGGTCGCCGGAAATCTGCTCGCCCATCGGGTCAAGTTTTGCAATCCGTGCCGGATCAAGGTTTCCGAGGCAGGCATCGGTCGGCGTGATGAGAAACCCGTCATCAAGGCGGGCGGAGATGTTGCCCGCAGAGCCCACCGTGTAGCCGCGCGCATAGAGGCTGCGGCCAATCCGGCAGATTTCCTCGCGCAATCGGGTCTCTGTGCTCATTGGCGCGTTCCTCCCTCTTGTGTCACGCGCATCTCCAGCCGGAAGCGGACGATCCGGAGGATCTGGGCGATTGCGGTCAGACGCTCTTCCGCCATCGTGCCGCCAACACGGTTCTCGAAGGCGTCCAGAATCTGATATTTCGAGGCTCCTGTTACAGCAAAGATGAACGGAAAGCCAAAACGCGCGCGATAGGTGTCATTCAAGCGATGGAAGCGTTCAAATTCCGCGTCGGTCAAGGTGTCGAGCCCCGCTCCCTCCTGCTCACGCTTTGACTCGTCGGCAACCACGCCCTGCCGCGCGGCGCGGCCCGCGAGATCGGGATGGGCGAGGATCAGCGCGTGTTGCAGATCATAAGGCGCGTGAAGGATGGCGGCTTGAAAAGCGAGGACCATGGCGGCGTGGTCGGCATAGGGACGCATCGCAGCGGCGTTCTCGGCCACCCAGGGGGAGTGCTCGGCAATGTCGCCGAAGCGGGAGACAAACTCCGCCGGGGAGAGCGTGTTTACGTCTAAAAGCGAAAGCGGTTGGCTCATTGCTGTGCGAGCCATGCGCCGAGCGTGGCGCGGTCCGCGTCCGTAATCCCCGTCTCGTTGCCGAGCGGCATGGCCCGCCCCTGAACGGCCTGCGCCAAAATTTGCGCGGCATTTTTGCGAACGCCGTCGAGCGTATCGAGCATCACGCCTTTCGGCGGCTCCGCTCCCTTGAACGCCTGATGGGTCGGCTTGGCGGCGTGGCACATCACGCAATGCGTTGTCACGATCTGGCTGATGGCGGCGTCCGTGACGCCACCGGCTTGTGGCGCTTGCGGTGTCGGACTTGTCCAGTAGATCGCCACGATCAGCGCAAGAGCCGCGACCGGCAAGGCCCAGACGACGCTTGCAGGCGTATCACCCGCATCCACGCGGTTGAGAAAATGCCGGATCATTCCGCCCGACAGCACAATCAGCGCGACAACGAGCCATGCACGCGGATGGGCGTAGAGAAACGGGTAATGGTTCGACACCATGAACAGCAGAACCGGCAGCGTGAGATAATTATTGTGTAAAGAGCGCTGCTTGCCGATTTTGCCGAGTTTGGGATCGGGCGCTTCGCCCGCGAGCAAAGAGGCCGTGATCTTTTTCTGGTTCGGAATGATCACGCGAAACACATTGGCGGCCATCATGGTACCCACCATGGCACCGACATGGATGAAGGCCCCGCGCCCCGAAAACACCTGCCCGAACAGATAGGCGGCCCCGACGATCAGCGCGAAGACGCAGACGGCCAAAAGCCCCGTCCGCTCGCCAATCGGAGAACGGCACAGGAGATCATAGGCGATCCAGCCGCCGAGCAGCGTCAGCACCGAGATGATGATGGCCTCGCCCGCCGTCATCTGCAACACGGCAGGATCGACGAGAAAAGCGGACGCATTCCAGTAATATTGCACGACAAGCAGGGCAAAGCCGGTCAGGAAGGTGAGGTAGGCCTCCCATTTGAACCAATGGAGATCATGCGGCAGCGTTTCGGGTGCAACGAGATATTTCTCGACATGGTAGAAGCCGCCGCCATGCACCAGCCATGACGATCCGTAGACGCCCTTCGCCATGCCTTCCCGCGCGCGAAGCGAGAAATCCAGCCAGACAAAGTGAAAACTCGCCCCGATCCATGCGATTCCGACGATGATGTGGAACCAGCGAATGGCGAGGTTGATCCAGTCGAGAGCGAAAGCGGTCATGCAAGTGATCCTGTAAACTCACGATAATCAACCACAGATTTGCCGCAATGTCGCCCCCGGTCGTGATCAGAAGCGGGTTTGACTTGAGGCATTCACAGGCGCGCCAACGCATGGAGTCGAAGTGGGGTATACCCCCCCTACACCCCCTTGATCGGACACTCGACTTACGCTATCGTCTAATGCGTAATCGATGAGGAGATCATGTCTTCACAGCCAAGAAGGAGCATTTATCATGAGTCTTTCAAACGAATCTTATGAAAATTCGGTCAAGATTGCGGATAATTCCCTGTGGATCAAGCATATTGATATCGACAAGGATGCTTCGGTGCTGCTCGGCTATATGCCGGAGGATACGCGGGTAATCTTTGAAATTGATGGTACCCAGGGGGAATTTGCGAAGATGGCGGACGGAAAAGATGGCCGCCCGACGCCGGGGTACAAGCCAATCGGGGCCATGAAAGAGTTTTGGAGCACCCTGCAAAGGCGGCGTGGCGAACGTGTCCCGTTCAAAATCATCGAGCGCAAATCATCGTACCTGACCGCCGTGCAGGCGATGATGACGGAATGGGATTCCGAGTCCGACGAGCGAGCCTTCCGTGATTTGTGACGCTTTTCAGGTCGCGATTGTGCCGTTTCCTTTTGTCGACAAGCCGGCCATCAAAAGACGTCCGGCACTCGCGCTCTCCAACAGGGTATTCAATGCCGGGAACGGCCATACACTTTTCGCGATGATCACGACCGGATTGATCGATACATGGCCGGATGATCATGCCCTGATCGCACCGGAAGAGGCCGGACTTGTCCAGAACTGCTATGTGCGGTGGAAAATCTTCACGCTGCCCAACACGCTCATTCTCAGGACACTCGGCACGGTTGGCGCGGCTGATCAGGCCGCATTGACCGCAAAACTGACAAAAATCCTGCCCGTTTCAATCGGTACGCCCACCAATCAATAAAGAATCTTGTCAGGCTTCTCGGCCCAGGCGGCGAAGGCGTCGGTTGCATCCTTGCGCGGGTGATGCTCCATGACAAGGGCGCGGGCGGCGGGTTCTTTCGGAATTTCATCATAGATGAAGGCGTCGTCAAAGCCGATGGCGGCGGCCTCTGTGCGCGTATTGGCATAGACAATGCGCGAAATGCGCGCCCAATAGGCAGAAGCGAGGCACATGGGGCACGGCTCGCAACTTGTGTACAGCGTTGCGCCCTTCAGCTCGAAGGAATTGACCGCCTCGCAGGCCCGCCGGATTGCGGTGACTTCCGCGTGCGCCGTCGGATCATTCGAGGATGTCACCTTGTTCCAGCCCTCGGCCAGCACGACGCCATCGCGCACAATCACCGCGCCAAAGGGGCCGCCGGCATTCGCTTCCATCCGCTCCCGCGACAGGGCGACTGCCCGGGCAAGGTGAACCGCATCCTGATCAGCCATTATCGTCCCCGTTCTCGCATCAAACGAACCCTTATTCGCGCCCCACCAGCGTTAACCGCCTGCCGCCCTGCGGTACAGGTGGTTCCGGTGCCGTCGTATCATTTTGTTCAAGCGTCTGCAGCAATTGTGCAGTCACCGACGCCGCGATGATGGCCGGATCTTTGCCGTGAATGCCGGGCACTCCGATCGGGCACGTCAATTTGGCGATCTTGTCGTCGCTGATTGCCGCCGCCTGCATCCGTTTGATGAAACGTGTCCGCTTGGTGGCCGACCCGATCAAGCCGACATAGCCGAAAATGTCGTATTTGAGGGCAGCCGATATGATCGCGAGATCAAGTGCGTGGGAATGCGTCATGACGAGCACATAGCTGCCGGGAAATACGGTAGTGAGCTCGGTTTCGGGCGTGGCCGTGACAACGGACTTCACATTCGCAGGTAGCAAATCGGGAAAGGCGTCCGCGCGCGTGTCAACCCACCTGACGTAGAAGGGGAGCGCCGCAAGCGCCATCACCAAAGCCCGCCCGACATGGCCTGCCCCGAACAAGAGCAATACCCGTCGCGACGCATAAAAATTTTCGATAATCTTGTCCCCCTGACGGAGAATGGACAAGGCCGGATACATAATGCCGCTTGTAATGACAGTACGGGGCAAATGGGCGCTATCCCGCAGTTGCGCTTCGGTCCGTAAGCCGAGTAATGACTCGACCGCCTCGAAATGGACGATCTCGTTACGATCCGATGCACAAAAAATTTCGATCAGCACGGTCACCTGCCCGCCGCAACATTGGCCGAGCTCGGGGCCCAAAGGGTGTTGACGCAGGCTCCATCGCGGAAGTTTCGACGCAAGTGCCGAGCGGGCCTCCGCGATGATCCGATATTCGAGGGCGCCGCCGCCGATTGTTCCGGAGAAGCTGCCATCAGGCCGCACGACCATGCGCGTGCCGGCTTCGCGCGGGACGGAGCCGCGCGTCGAGACGATTGTGACAAGAGCTACGCGCCCTGCTTCAGCAACACCCTCTCTTATCCGGCTCCAGACAGGCAGGGACATCAGAAACCGCCGCCCCCGCCAAGCGCTTGCACCGCGCGCAAAATAGACTCGGGCGTTGCCGGTGCATCGAGCGGCACAGGCGTGCCCGGCGCAATCGAATGGACAGCGTCCGCAATGGCGGAGAAGACGGAAAGCGCAAGCATCACCGGCGGCTCGCCTACCGCCTTGGAGCGATAGACCGTCTCCTCGCGGTTCGGGCCGTCATGCAGTGCGACGCGGAAATCGGCGGGAATATCGGACGCAACGGGGATTTTATAGGTCGAGGGCGCGTGTGTGCGCAGACGGCCCTTCTCGTCATAAACGAGTTCTTCGGTGGTCAGCCACCCCATGCCCTGCACAAAGCCGCCCTCGATCTGGCCGATATCAATGGCGGGGTTCAGCGAATGGCCGACATCATGCAGGATATCGATCCGATCCACGATCATCTCGCCGGTGAGTGTGTCGACTGTCACCTCCGTGCACGCAGCACCCCATGCGAAATAATAAAACGGGCGGCCCTTCGCATTCGGGCGATCCCACACCACTTTCGGCGTTTTGTAGAAACCCGCTTCCGACAGATGGATCCGCCCCTGATGGCACTTTTTCGCGAGTTCGCCGAAGCTGATCCGCTCATTGCCGATGAGAACATGATCATCGCGAAACGTGATCTGCTCAGCGGGAATATTCCATGTTTCGGATGCAAAGCGGATCATCCGGTCCTTGATGGCGCGGGCGGCGTTCAGCGCCGCCATGCCGTTGAGATCGGACCCTGCCGAGGCCGCCGTCGGCGAGGTGTTCGGCACTTTCGCCGTGGTGGTTGCGGTGATCCGGACGCGATCCATCGCGACGCCGAATTCTTCGGCAACAATTTGCGCGACCTTCAAAAAGAGGCCCTGCCCCATCTCGGTGCCGCCATGGTTGAGGTGGATGGAGCCGTCGGAATAGACGTGGACAAGCGCACCGGCCTGGTTCATCTGCGTCAAGGTGAAAGAAATACCGAATTTCACCGGTGTCAGCGCAATCCCCTTGCGGACCAAGGGCGACTGGCCGTTGAAAACGGTGATATTTGCCCGCCGATTTCGATAATCCGCGCTCGTCTCCAATTTCTCGATAATCGCGTGGATAACATCGTGATCCTCGACCTCCATTCCGTAGGGCGTCACATTGCGCCCCTCGGTGTAGAGATTGGCTTTGCGCACATCGAGGGGATCGCGGCCGGTCTTCCACGCAATCGCATCGATCACGCGTTCCATGGCCAGCATGCCCTGCGGGCCGCCAAAGCCGCGAAAGGCCGTATTCGAGACGGTGTTGGTTTTCAGCCGACGCGATGAAACACGAACATCGGGCAGGAAATAACTGTTATCGGCGTGAAACATTGCGCGATCCACGACGCCCTGACTGAGATCGGCAGAATAGCCGCAGCGGGCGAGAAGCGCGATATCAGCTGCGAGAATGCGCCCCTGATCATCAAAGCCTGCTTGCCAATCGACGCGAAAATCATGGCGCTTGCCGGTGAGCATCATGTCGTCGTCGCGATCAAGCCGGAGCTTGCAGGGTTTGCCGGTGAGACGCGCGCAAAGTGCGGCAATCGCCGCCCATTGCGAGGCCTGGCTCTCCTTGCCGCCAAAGCCGCCGCCCATGCGCCGGACCTCGCAGGTGACATTCGCGTCAGAAATGCCGAGAACCCGCGCCACAACGTGCTGAACTTCGGTCGGGTGCTGCGTCGAGGAATGCACCAGCATTTCCGAATCTTCGCCGGGAATGGCGAACGCAACCTGCCCTTCAAGATAAAAATGCTCCTGACCGCCAATCCGGAACACATCCTCCAAACGGTGCGGCGATTGTGCAATCCGCGCTGCAACATCGCCGCGGCCATAGGAATAATCGGGCAAGACCGTCTCGTTGCGCTCAATGGCATCATCGACCGAAACACTCGGCGTCTCGGGCGCTATATCAGACTGGACAAAACGAACGGCGCGGCGCGCTTCGTCCCGTGTCTTCGCGACAACGGCAAAGAGCACTTGGCCGACGAATTCGACGCGATGCTCGGCAAACATCGGGTCATCGCCCATTGCAGGAGAAACGTCATTCACGCCAGGAATATCAGTGGCAGAATAAACTGCAACCACGCCGGGCGCAGTTCTGACGGCTGACAAATCAAGCGATTTCAGGGAACCACGCGCAACGGGCGAACCACCGAGCGCGATATGCAGCGTGCCTTCGGGTTCCGGCATATCGTCAATATAGATCGCTGAGCCCTGCACGTGTTTACGGGCTGAGTCATGGGCGAGCGGTTTGCGGATATGGCGCAGCGTCTCTTCGTCCGGGAACGCAATCTTGGCATCAGGCGACGTCATGGATCGACTCCCTGATGCCCGATATCCGCGTCGAGTTGGAGGGAACGCCCGCAATCTTGCATCCGGTAGACGGAGGACGCACGATGATCTGACAGTGGTGCAAAATCATGTTCGAGTGCTGTCGAGCCCGCGCGCCAAGTGGCAATATCCATGATCGATTGGCCAAGGATCGCGTTTTCAACGGACGTCGCGCGCTTCGGTGTGCCTGCCATGCCGCCATAGGCGATGCGGGCACCGGTAATGGTACCGTCCACGACCGTGATCCGGAAGGCGCCCATCACCGAGGAGATATCCTCGTCGCGGCGTTTAGAGACTTTGAAAAACCGGGCGTGATCATCGGGGCCGAGTTTCTGGATTGTGACGCGGCGGACAAATTCGCCCGGTTCGAGCGCCTGTTTCCGGTACTCGATGAAATAGTCTTCCAGCAGCAGAATGCGGGAGGTAAAGCCCTTGCGGAGTTCGACGGTTGCACCGAGCGCGATGAAGGCGGGCGGCCAATCGCCAATCGGTGATCCGTTCGCGATATTGCCGACGACGGTTCCCGAAGCCCGCACTTGGGTGGACCCGAAACGGCGGCCGATTTCGCCGAGATCGGAGTCGATCGTAGCAAGAAGCGGCAAAGCACGCGAATGGGTCACCGTCGCGCCGATGCTGATTTCGTCGGCGCGGTTTTCAAGTGTGGCGAGTGAATCCACCCGGCCGAGCCAGATGATTTTATCGAGGGATTGCAGACCCTTGGTGATCCAGAGCCCGACATCGGTTGCACCCGCAACGAGGCGGGCATCGGGATGACGCCCCATCACCATTGAAAGCGCCGATTCAGTGCGGGGTGCGGCGAAGAAACAGGCCTCGGAGCCGACAAAAAGATCTTCATCCCGTTGCAGGGCCATGAGTTGACGGGCCGTCTCCGCGGCGCGCATTGAAAACGCATCATTTGCCGGGCCGGCGCAGGCCTCAATCGCGGCCTCGACAATCGGGCGATAGCCGGTGCAGCGGCAGAGATTTCCCGCAAGTGCATCATTCACGGTTGTGCGGTCAACGCCCGCTTGGCCCTTCTGGTAGAGCGCAAAGAGGCTCATGATGATGCCCGGTGTGCAATAGCCGCATTGCGAGCCATGGCTCGCGACCATGGCTTCCTGAACCGGATGCAGTGCCGTTCCGTTTGCGAGATCCTCGACCGTGATGACTTCGGCTCCGTCAACCTGCCCGAGCAGGAGAATACAGGCATTGACCGGCTCGTAAGTGAGCTTGCCGCCGCGCACCCGCGCCAAAACCACCGTGCACGCGCCGCAATCACCCTCGCCACAACCTTCTTTCGTGCCGGTTGACCGCTCCTCGAGCCGCAACCAGTCGAGAAGGGTGGTTCGAGGGTGCAGGTTCGACACCTCGACAATTTGGCCTCTGCGAAGGAACCGGATTGCGCCGCGCATCATCCTTCAGCTCCCGCGATAGGTTGAAAAACTGAACGGGGAGACGAGCAAAGGCACGTGGTAATGCCGCTCATCGGCGATGCCGAACCGGATCGGCACGACATCGAGAAAAGGCGGGTCGGAAAGGGCAACACCCTGACCGCGGAAATAATCGGCGACGGAAAAGTCGAGCTGATAGGTTCCCGGCTGAAAGCTCTTCCCCTCCAGCAAAGCATTGTCGACGCGCCCGTCGGCATTGGTTCTGGCGCGCACGAGGACGGCGCCATCCGCGAGGCGGGTCAATGTCAGCGCCATCCCCGCTGCCGGGCGACCATGGGCCGTATCGAGAACATGTGTTGTCAGTTTCATAGGACCTATCATGCCTCATTTACAGGCAATTCCAAAGAGGGAATTACGATTTCTGCTATTTGAAACGGTAATCGGTGACCTGACGATAGACTTCTCCCGGACGCAGCACCGGACTTGGAAAATGGGAAACGTTTGGACTATCCGGCACGTTCTGCGGCTCAAGGCAAAGACCCGCGCGCGCGCCATACATGACGCCGCCGAGCCCGGGAACGGGCGGCTTCATCTTCACGCCATCATAAAACTGGATACAGGGTTCGGTGGTATAAACATCCATCGACAGGCCATTTTTGGGCGATGTGACAGTTGCCGCGTGGCGGAGCGGGCCACCACGGGTGGAGATCATGAAATTCTGGTCATATTTGAAAAAATCGCCGCCCTCGCCCGCAAAGCGAACCGCCCGCGGCGTGCGGAAATCAAAGGGCGTTCCTGTCACCGACCGGATTTCGCCCGTCGGAATGAGTTCGGCATCCAGCGTCGAGATAAAATCCGCCGGGATTTGCACGATATGATCAAGAATATCTGCTGAACCATCGAGATTGTAATAGGAGTGGAGCGCGAGATTGACGATTGTTGCCTTGTCGGTTGTCGCCGTGATCTCCGTGCGCAGATTGGCCGGTTCGACAAAGGAATACCGGCACGTCACGGTCAGATTGCCCGGAAACCCGCCATCGCCATCGTGCGAAAAGAGCGTCAGCGTGACGGAGTTCTCATCATGGTGGGCGACCTGCCATGGCCGTTTGCCAAAACCCGCACTGCCGCCGTGAAGCCCGTGTTTGCCGAGAAAATTCTGGTCGAGCTGGTATGTTTCGCCATCAAGCGTGAAGCGGCCATTGCGGATGCGGTTTGCGAAGCGCCCCGCCAAGGCACCGTAATGCGGCGAATGGGCGATATAATCCTCGAGGGAGTTCAATCCGAGAACCACGCGTTGCGGACCCGTTTTTGACGGAACGATCAGATCCCGGACAACTGCGCCCCATGAGAGGATCTTGGCCTCCGCGCCCGCCTTCGACCGGATCGTGATTTCGTGAACAGGTCTGCCTGCATCCTCGCCAAACAAACGGATGGACATCGCGCTTTTCTCCCTCGTGACTGTGATGGCGTTTACCAGCTGCCAATATTCGGCATCGAGGTCCAAGGCTCGACTAATGGCAACGCGTCGCCCTTTTGCAGCAATTCGACCGAAATGCCGTCCGGTGAGACGATGAAGGCCATGCGGCCATCGCGCGGCGGGCGGTTGATGGTCACGCCCTTGTCCATCAGGCTCTGGCAATAGGTGTAGATATTGTCAACGCGATAGGCGAGATGGCCGAAATTCCGCCCGCCAGTATAGGCGTGCTCGTCCCAATTATAGGTGAGCTCCAATGTCGGAGAATTCTTTTCGCTCAAGCCCGCGACGTCGCCGGGAGCCGCGAGAAAAATCAGCGTGAAACGGCCCTTCTCGTTCTCGTAACGGCGAACTTCGACGAGGCCCATCTTGGTGCAATAGAAATCGAGCGCGGTCTCGATGTTTCCGATACGCACCATGGTGTGCAAATATTCCACGATAGATCTCCTGTTTGTGCTATATCCAAACGTTCCAGCCAAGCTTCAGGATTAAACCAGATTGACGGAAGTTCAAGACCTGATCCGTCCGTATCTCCCCCGGCGATTACAGGATTGACGTCTGTTCTGCCGCGTGCGAGGCACTTGAGGCCTTCAGCGGCCATTCCAAAAAGACAGAAAGACCCATGAAACCTGACAAGGAAAAAGCCGCATTCTGGTCGATTGTCGCCAGTGTGGTGATCACAGTCGGTAAAGGTGCCGCAGGCCTGTCGACGGGATCGCTCGCGCTGATCTCCGACGCGGCGCACAGCCTGCTCGATGTTGCCGCAACCACGATGACTTATCTGGCAATCCGCGCTGCCAGCAAGCCGGCCGACGAGGAGCACCATTACGGGCACGGCAAGGTTGAGTCGATTGCGGCCTTGATTGAGACCGCCTTTCTGTTTCTGCTCTCCGGCGCGGTGGCGATCGAGGGTATACGACGCCTCTGGACAACCCAACCGCCGATCGAGGTTCACTGGCTCGCTATTGCCGTATTGGTCGGATCGATCATCATCGATTCGTGGCGCTGGTGGTCACTCAGCCGGATTGCCAAGGCAACGGGAAGCGAAGCACTCGCCGCCGACGCGCTGCATTTCTCGTCGGATCTGATCAATTCGGCCCTTGTTTTGGCGGCCTTCGGGGCTGTCGCGATGGGGTATCCGCAGGCTGACGCGTTCGTTGCCGTCGGTGTTGCAGTGTTTATCGCTGTTGCAGGCTTCCGGCTTGCCCGTCGGACAATCGACACGCTTCTGGATGCCGCGCCCGCGGGTTCCGCGCAGGCCATCCGCGCCCTGATCGAAGATATTTCAGGCGTCGTCACCGTCGATACAATCCGGGTTCGCCCCGTCGGTGCGACGCTTTTTGCCGACATCGAAATCTCGGTGGCGCGCACCATGTCGCTTGAACAATTATCGGCAATCAAATCCCAGATCATCGCATCGGTTCAGAACACCTACACCGACGCGACTGTGACAGTGACTGCGACGCCGAAAGCGCTCGACGAGGAAACCGTGCTCGAACGCGTCTTGCTGATTTCTGCAAAACGCCGCGTTCCTGTCCACCATGTGACAGTGCAGGACATTTCCGGATCGCTCTCCGTCAGCCTCGATGTGGAAGTTGACGGGCGGCTCAGCCTTGCCAAGGCACATGCCATTGCGAGCGATCTCGAACATGCGATCCGCGAGGAACTGGGCGATGCCACGGAAGTCGAGACCCATATCGAGCCACTTGTTGTCTCGAGCCTGATGGGACGGACGATCACGGGTGCTCCGCATGATGCAATCGCAGCTTCGCTCGCCAAACATGCGGTTGCGAGCGGAAAGATCGAAGACATTCACAATGTCCGGGTGCGCGAAACAGGGCACGGGTTCGTGGTAAACTATCATTGCCGCGTTGATCCGGAAAACAACGTGACAAGCGTTCATGAAGCGGTTGACCGGCTCGAGCATCAGGTGCGTGCCGAATTCCCGAACATCGTCAGGATCGTCAGCCATAGCGAGCCTTTACGATCACAGGCATAAATTGGGCACTCGACGACAGAATAGTAGACGCGCTATACCGTACGGGAAGAAAATAGTGGAATGAAAGCGGACAATGCGAACTGACTCCTCCGACCCGATCCGCCTCGCCGACTATACGGTGCCATCCCATCTGATCGAGAATGTGCATCTCGACGTCACGCTGGACGATGTGCGGACGCGGGTTGTTGCAAGCTTGTCGATCAAACCCAACCCGGCCGCTGCCAAAGGTCCATTGATCCTTGACGGCGACGAACTCGAGTTGGAAAGCATCTCGCTCGACGGAAAGCCACTGGCTCCGTCGCACTACACGCTAACAGTTTCGACGCTGACATTGACCAATCCGCCCGCGGGCTTGTTCACGCTCTCCATCGTGACGCGATTGAACCCTGCCGGCAATACGAAGCTGATGGGGCTTTATCGCTCTTCCGGAATTTACTGTACCCAATGCGAGGCGGAAGGGTTCCGCCGGATCACCTATTTTCCGGACCGTCCTGATGTCATGGCCGTCTTCACAACGCGGATCACGGCGCGCGCCGATGAAGCGCCAGTGCTGCTCGGCAATGGCAATTTGATCGGATCGGGGACACTCCAGAACGGATTTCATTTCACCGTCTGGCATGATCCGCATCCGAAGCCCGCCTATCTGTTCGCTCTCGTTGGCGGCAAACTCGGCAAGGTTGGCGGCACTTTCACAACCCGGTCAGGTCGAAAAGTCGATCTGGGCATTTATGTCGAGCGAGGCAAGGAAAACCGCGCCGGTTACGCGTTGGACGCCTTGATCCGGTCGATGCGCTGGGACGAGGAAGCCTTTGGCTGCGAATACGATCTCGACGTTTTCAACATCGTCGCGGTGTCGGATTTCAATATGGGCGCGATGGAGAACAAGGGTCTCAACATCTTCAACGACAAATACGTTCTCGCGAGCCCCGAAACCGCAACCGACACCGATTATCTCAACATCGAAGCGATCATCGCGCATGAATATTTCCATAACTGGACAGGCAACCGCATCACCTGCCGCGACTGGTTCCAGCTGTGCCTGAAAGAGGGATTGACGGTGTTCCGCGATCAGGAATTCACCTCGGACGAACGATCCCGTGCGGTGAAGCGCATCTCGGACGTCCGAACGCTTCGCTCCCAGCAATTTGTCGAGGATTCAGGGCCTTTGGCGCATCCGGTGCGGCCGTCTTCCTATCATGAGATCAACAATTTCTACACGCCGACCGTCTATGAGAAGGGCGCGGAATTGATCCGCATGCTCAAGACACTCATCGGCCCCGACGATTTCAAAAAGGGCATGGATCTTTACCTCAAGCGCTGCGACGGAACGGCGGCAACAATCGAGGATTTCATCGCGTGCTTTGTCGAAGCAAGCGGTAAAAATCTCGACCATTTTGCCGTGTGGTACGATCAGGCTGGAACGCCGCGCGTCGGCGTTTTCGAGCGCTACGAGCCGACGACCAAAACCTATCGGCTCGATTTCGAGCAATCGACGCCCGCGACACCCGGACAGCCCGACAAGCAACCGGTTGTCATTCCCATCGCGCTCGGACTGATCGATCCCTCGGGGAACGAGATGACCATCGAGCCTGACACCGGCCCTCTGCCAAACGGCGTTTTCGTGCTTGATGCTCCCACGGGGTCACTGACCTTCAAGAATGTGATGGAGCGCCCTGTTCCTTCTCTCTTGAGAGGTTTTTCAGCCCCGATCATTCTGGATATCGCGCTGGGTGAAGAAGATTTGCTCCATCTGTTCAAGTATGACAGCGACTCGTTCAACCGTTGGCAGGCAGCACAAAGCTTCGCCATGATCGTCCTGCGCCGATGCGTCGAGGCCGCACGAACCGGGAGCGTTGTGCCGGTCGATCCGCGTTTTGCCGAAGCGCTCGGATCCGTTCTGAACGGCGATAACCACGCCCTCATTGCGCAGATCATCTCGTTACCGACCGAGTCGGACATTGCACGGGATATCGGGAAAAACATTCACCCGGACGCGATTCTCACGGCTCGCAAGGCTGTGAGAGCCGCAGTGGGGCAAGCGCTCGCCTCAAAACTTGCCGCCACCTATGACCTGCTCGACACGCGCGAAAGCTACACACCAATGGCGGAGAGTGCCGGCAGGCGATCCCTGCGCAATGTCGCGCTTGATCTTTTAACGGCGGGTGTTCGCGACAAGGGTATTTCTTTGGCGGAAAAGCAATTCACAACCGCCGACAATATGACGGACCGCTTTTCGGCGCTCTCTGTGCTCTCGCTCTATGCCGGCGAGACACGGGAAAAGGCGCTGGCGAGCTTCGAGCAACGCTTCTCCGAAGATCCGCTTGTACTCGATAAATGGTTTGCGTTGCAGGCCTCCATTCCGGAACAAGAAACACTCGACAGGGTCAAGCGCCTGATGAAGCATCCCGGCTTCTCGATGCGGAACCCGAACCGGGTTCGGTCCTTGATCGGTTCTTTTGCCATGTCGAACCCGTCTCAATTTAATCGTTCCGATGGCGCGGGCTATTTCTTCTTGCGCGATACTGTTCTGGAACTGGACAGCACCAATCCCCAGGTCGCCGCGCGGCTCTTGGGCGCTCTTAAAACATGGCGCCTTTTGGAGAGTAACAGAAGGGGTCTGGCGGCCCAATGTCTCAAGGATATTGCGGCATCAAAAAAGCTGTCGCCCGATCTGCAGGATATCGTCACGCGTGCATTGGCTGAAAATTAAACGTTGAATCAGGACTCTAACCATCCGGAATCAATTTTCGTAAAAATCTAAAAAATTTTCGAAACGATTCATTAACCCCCTAGACAAATCACCCTGACACGATTCAGATGGCGCTGATTCAGGACGGATTCATCGAGTCTTCCGGAACGGCATTAGAGTGTATTTTTCGAAAGGGAAAATGATGGCGCGTGAAGGCGTAGCCAGCACTGGAACACGTGCGGCTTCAATTCAGGGGATGGCGGGCTCGTTCGAGCGTCCGACCTATCGCCGGATTGTCAACGCCGAGCCATGGCTGCGGCGTCTCATCCCCCTTCTGGTCGTCATCCTTGTCGGCCTGATTGCGACATTCGCGACACTCGAAGCGATCTCGTCACGAACAGAAACCATAATCCAGGCCAACCGGAACCTCGCGCTGATTTCGACACTCGTCAAATCGGAAATAGGCAGGAATTTGAGTAATCCCGCTTCTGCGGAGGCCAATCCGGTTTTGATCCTCCAAAATGCCATTTCAGCCGAGGTTGTTACCAGCGACCTCGGCATCGTGCTGACAGACCAGACAGGCTTCATTATTGCCGCGTGGCCTCAGTCGAACCTGCTCAAAGGTCGCCTACCTGATATTTCGAGCGGTACCTTGCAACCCGCCGGCTTGTCGAAGATGATCATCCAGTCGGCAAAAATGCCGGAACCCTTCGGGCAAGTGGCTGTATTTCAACCGGAATCCACAACTCTTGCGGCGTGGGAGCGAAAAACACTCTCTTTTGTCATGATGTTGGCCATTGCGAGCCTTGTGGTACTCGCTCTTGCCATGGCCTATTTCTGGCAGGCATGGCGGGCCCGACGCACGGATTTGATCTTCGCAAAAGTACGGGACCGGCTGGATACTGCGCTTCATCGTGGACGTTGCGGATTGTGGGACTGGGACATTGCACGGGGCACGATCTATTGGTCGGACTCGATGTATGACATGCTCGGATATGAGCGGAAGGGCGAGGTACTCTCGTTTGGCGATGTCAACAGCCTCGTCCATCCCGATGACGGCAATCTCTTCCAGCTTGCCGACCAACTCGCCGCCACAAAAATTTCGACGGTGGATCAGGCTTTCCGGATTCGCGCCGCAGATGGCAGCTGGATTTGGGTTCGGACGCGGGCGGAAGTCATTTATGACGCGGAAAGCACGTCGCCGCATCTGATCGGTATTACGGTCGATATTACCGAGCAGCGTCGGGCTGATGCGGTGAATGCCACGGCAGACCTGCGTCTGCGGGACGCGATCGAGACGATCGGCGAGGCGTTCGTGCTCTGGGATGCGGATAACAAGCTTGTCCTGTGCAATTCCAAATTTCAGGACCTCCACAATTTGCCGCCCGATATGGTGCGCATCGGTACCCCCTATTCGGATTTGAAAAATTATCTCGCCGAACACCTCGTTCATCATCGTGTCGACGAAAATGATGCTGTCCAAAGCTACGAGACACGCCTGCCGAACGGACGCTGGCTCCAAATCAATGAACGCCCGACACGCGATGGCGGCTATGTCTCGGTCGGCACCGACATCACGACCCTCAAAAATCAGGAAGAGCTCTATGTGGAGTCTGAGCGGAAACTGACGGCGATGGTTTCCGATTTGCGCCGCTCGCGGTTGACGCTTGAAGAGCAGACAAAGCAACTCACGACACTCGTCGAACGCTATCTCGAACAAAAAGCCGAAGCCGAGAGCGCCAATCTCGCCAAATCCGAATTCCTTGCCCGCATGAGCCACGAACTGAGAACCCCACTCAACGCCATTCTCGGCTTCTCGGAAATGATGGAAAACGAGATATTCGGCGCGCTTGGAAGCCCGAAATATGTCGATTATTGCCGCGATATCTCCCGCAGCGGAAAATCCCTGCTCTCGATCATCGCCGATATTCTGGATATGTCACAGATCGAGGCGGGGCGCATCCGGATCGATAAACGCCCCTTGATCCTGAACGATGTCGTCGAAGCAAGTGTCAACCAGATCAGAAACGACGCGGACGCAAAAAATATCCGTATTTCCACCGATCTCACCGCCGACTCGAATCTGGTTGCCGACAAGCGCTCCATCGCCCGTATCCTGTCGCATTTGCTGCACAATGCGGTGAAATACACGCCCGAAGGCGGCAGGATCACCGTCCGCACCCGCGAGGTTTCAGGCGCAATCAACCTCTTTGTCGAAGATACGGGACGCGGCATTCCGAAGGAAATTCTCCCGAATATCGGCAAGCCCTTTGCGTGGGTGGGCCTCGATCCGACCAAGCCGGCGGATGGCTCCGGTCTCGGGCTGGCTCTGTCGAAATCTTTTGCGGAATTGCATGGCGGCACCTTGTCCGTCCGATCGACAGAAGGCACCGGCACGACTGTTCTCGTTCGCTTGCCGATCCGCGAAAGCCCGATCGAGGTCGCTGCCTGACAGGCGACACTTACTTTCCACCCAGAACACGCTCGAAAATCGCCCTCACCTCGCCCATCGTCTCCGAGAGATGGCTTGCAAGCACTTTGAAGTCGGGCAGACCTGCCAATGTTGCCAGACGCTTCTTGAACGTTGCGCTGGCCGTCTTCGGATCGAAGGCCTCCGTCAATGTCAGACGCTGCCACTGAAACAGATCCCGCATCATGGCATAGGCCGTCTTGAGTGTGTCGCCTTCGGTCTCGTTCAAAATCTTCAGCTTCACGGCCTGCTGCAAAATCGCTTCGGTCCCCGGGACAGCCAATTCCGGCTTTCGCTGTGACTCGGCCAGAACCAAAGCCTGCGACAGAAACTCGATATCGAGCAAGCCGCCGCGGGCGAGTTTCAGATCCCAGATTTCTGCGTCACCCTTTTCGCGGGCAATCATCTCCCGCATCAAAACTGCATCGACAAAAACTGTTTTCCGCTCCCGCGGGCGGCACAGGATCGCGTGGATTGCTGTAGAGACCTCATCCATAAACGCCGGATCGCCGGCAACGACACGGGCGCGAACGAGCGCAAGATGCTCCCATGTCTCCGCCTCGGCGCTCTGATGGTAACTCAAAAATCCCTTGTACTGGGTCGCCGCCGGGCCTTTGTTTCCCGAAGGGCGAAGGCGCATATCCACCGCGTAAAGTGTCCCCCGACGCGTCGGCACGGTGAGCGCGCTGATCAGCCTTTGCGTCAGACGTCCGTAATAGACGACAGGATCAAGCGGTCGTGCGCCGTCGCTTTCAGGTGACCCGTCGGCAAAATCATAGAGCACGATGAGATCGAGATCGGAGGTCGCCGTCATCTCGCGTGACCCGAGCCGTCCCATGCCAAGAACCGCAATCCGTCCGCCTGCAATCCGCCCGTGATCCGCTGCAAAACGCCGCTCAACCTCGCCGAGCGCGATGTGCAAAATCGCTTCCGCAATCAATGAATAGCTCTCGCCCGCCATCGCAGGTGACAGCGCGCCCGACAAAGCCCGCGCGCCGACCAAAAACAATTCATGTTGCCCTGCTTCGCGGAGCCGGTCGAGAAAATCCTCATAGAGCTCGTTCTGGCCAACAGCATCAGAAATTCGGGTGAGGAGCACCGGCAAAGTCGGAAAAGGTTCGATAAAGGCGGGATCAATGATTGCATCGAGCAAATGCGGACGATTGGCGACAATCTCCGCAAGGCGCGGTGCCGAGCCAAGAATAGCTGCGAACAATGTCAGAATGGCCTTGTGCTCGCGCAGAATTGAAAACAATTCGCCCGCAGCCGGCATCCCGCCAAGCACGCGGTCGAAGGTCGCCATTGCGCCATCCGGATCGGCGCTGCGTCCGAAAGACTCCAGAAGACGCGGCACCAATTCCGTCAAGGACTCACGCGCCCGTGCGCTCGTCACTGCCGCGCGTCGCCCGAAATGCCATCCGCGCACGGTTTCTGCCGCCCGTTCCGGCTCCGAAAACCCCATGCGGCGCAGCGTCTCAATCGTTTCGGGATCATCCGTCGTGCCTGTAAAGACGAGGCTTCCCTCGCCAGTCGCAAGATCGGCCCCCTCTTCGAAGAGACGCGAATAATGCTTCTCGACAAGGCGGGCTTTGTCCGTCAACGCTTTGGAAAACGCTGCCAGCCCGGAATAGCCGCAAAACTTTGCAAACTGGGTCAGATGTTTCTCATCCGCGGGAAGCCTCTGGGTTTGCTCGTCCGCCACCATTTGCAACCGGTGCTCGATGGTGCGCAGAAAGACATAGGCCCGCGTCAGATCGCTCAGCGCGTCGCTCGAAATCCAACCATCGGCAACCAATGCCTGCAACATTTCGAGCGTGCGACGCCCCCTCAGCCCCGGGCGTCTGCCGCCAAACACCAATTGCTGCGTTTGCACAAAAAACTCGATCTCGCGAATGCCGCCCCGCCCCAATTTGATATCATGGCCCGCCACCGCAATCGCGTCATGGCCGCGTACCGCATGGATCTGCCGCTTCATCGCGTGAATATCGGCAATCGCCGCGAAGTCGAAATATTTGCGCCAGATGAAAGGCGCGAGATCGGCGAGAAAACGCTCGCCCACCGGCAAATCACCCGCGACCGGCCGCGCTTTGATGAGCGCCGCCCGCTCCCAATTCTGCCCCACGGACTCGTAATAGGCGAAGGCGGAATTCACGCTGATCGCAATCGGCGTCGATGCCGGATCGGGCCTCAACCGGAGATCAACCCGCAGGACGTAACCATCCGGCGTCCGCTCCTGCAAAATCCGCACAATTCCCTTCACGAGACGGATGAAGAATGGCGCGGCCTCAACACTCTCGCCAAGGCTGTTCTGCTCCGTGTCGTAAAACACCACAATATCGATATCGGAGGAATAATTGAGCTCGCGGGCACCGTGCTTGCCAAGCGCAAGCACCACGGCCCCGCATCCGATGGCAGGATCTTCAGGATCAGGCGCGACCAGTTTGCCGCTCTCCATGCCATCGCGCAGCAAAAACCGGAACGCCGACCCGAGTGCCGCATCGGCGAAATCGCTGAGTGCTTCCGTCACCCGGAGAACGCCCCATAATCCGCCAATATCGGCAAGCCCGATAAATAGGGCTGCTTCCTGCTTCAACTGCCGCAGCACGCGCATCAGCGCCGCTTCCGACTCAGCGACCCGCCAACTCTTCGCCGTGCGCTCAAGCAGCTCAGCACTGGTTATATCCGGATCGCCTTCGAGAAGGGCGAGCGTTCGTGCGGGGTCGGACTGGATCAACCGCCACAAATAAGGCGAATGATCCGCAATTCCCTCCAAAAGTGCCTCAGCCTTCGGAAATTCCGCCAGGCACGTCTTGAGGCGCTCACCCAAGTCTTCATCAATCGCCTTCTCGACAAAAGACGCCAATTTCCGGGCGGCCTCCTTCGCATCGCCGAGTTTCGGCACTGTATCGATCTGCGCTGCAAGCGATGAACTCATGAACCAATGCCCCTCTTCGGAATTGCCAACACAACCCTGAGCCCCGGCGCATGATCCTCAAGCCTGAGCGTGCCGCCATGCAATCGCGCCACCGCGGAGGCAAGCGAAAGCCCCAAACCCGAACCCGGACGCGAGCGCGACCCCTCGAGTCGCACAAAGCGTTCGACAACCCGCGCGCGATCCGCTTCCGGTATCCCCGGGCCATTATCGGAAACGCTCAATTCGATACCCGTGCCGGTTGCAACCGCACCAATTGATATTTCCGCTTTTTCAGAAACAGATTCGTCACGCGCCGCATATTTGATCGCATTATCAAGCAGATTGGCCAGCGCCTGCCCGATCAATTCGCGCGATCCGTAAAGCGGCAGTTTCTCCGGTAACGTGACGTGCATTGTGACATGCGCCTCCTCCGCGAGCGGCTCATACAGCTCCGCCACATCGCGTGCGACATCCGCCGCATCGAACGCTGCCATCCCCTCTGTCGCATTGCCTGATTCCGCGCGGGCGATCATCAGCAAGGCGTTGAAGGTTCGGATGAGCTGATCCGCCTCGTCGATCACATTTTCGAGCGTCAGACGATATTCCTCTGTGTCTGTTGCCGTTCGGAGTGCCTCCTCGGCCGAATTGCGCAGACGCGTCAGCGGCGTCTTGAGATCATGCGCAATATTGTCGGACACTTCCCGAAGCCCCGCCATGAGCTCCGCAATCCGGTCGAGCATCGCATTGAGATTTTGCGCGAGCCGGTCGAGTTCGTCATTTGTACCGGAAACGGCAAGACGCCCCGAAAAATCCCCCGCCTTGATCGAGCGCGTTGGGGCCGTCATGGCATCGATACGCCCCAGCACCCGCCGCGCCACAAAAACGCCACCCGCCACCGCCATCATCAGCACAAGCAGGATCGACCACCCGATCGCACTCCGTATCACGCCCCTGAACCGGTCCGTCTCGCTCAGATCGCGACCGACCAGCAAACGGAACCCGCCCGGCAGAACAATTGTGTCCACCAGTGCCCGATGCGGCTTTGCATCGCCATCCTCCAGCACTCGGTAGAATAATTGGTATCGCCCGGCATCCAGCAAGCCTTCCTGATCGATCCCGGAAATATTGCCCGCAAGTGTCTCCCCTGTCGGCGTCGTCACAAGATAGAGGGAGGAGCCGGGCTGGCTCGCACGCCGTTCGATCTGCGCCACAAGCCGCCGCAATCCGCCCGAATTGAACTGGGTGACAAGCCCCTTCACATCTTCCTCGATGGTGAGGCTAACCTGCTCGTCCAGCAATCGCCGCATATTGAAGGCGACATAGCCAAGAATAGCCGAGGCAAACAGCACAAAAATGACGAGATACGCCATGGACAGCTTGAACGCCGTCGTGCGGAAAAGTTTACCGAGCGCTGTCACGGATCGAATATCCTGCGCCGCGCACCGTGTGCAGCAGCGGCGTTTCAAATCCCTTGTCGATCTTCGATCGCAAGCGCGAAATATGAACATCAATCACATTCGTCTGCGGATCGAAATGATAATCCCAGACATTTTCCAGAAGCATGGTGCGGGTCACAACCTGCCCGCCATGGCGCATCAAATATTCCAGCAACCGGAATTCACGCGGCTGCAATTCAATCTCCTGCCCGTCACGCGTCACGCGATGGCTCAGGCGGTTCAATTCGAGGCCGCCAATCTGGTAGGATGTCTCTTCCGTCGAGGAGGCAGTGCCCCGCCGCCGCGCAAGCACCTCGACCCGGGCAAGCAATTCGGAAAACGCATAGGGCTTGGCCAGATAATCATCCGCTCCCGCCCGCAATCCCTTGACCCGATCATCCACCTGTCCGAGCGCGGAAAGGATCAGGATCGGCGTCTCGATTTTCTGCTCGCGCAAGGCATGGATCAAGGAGAGGCCATCCATCTTCGGCAACATCCGGTCAACGACAACGACATCATAGCCGCCATCGCTCGCGAGCGCATAGCCATCCAGCCCGTTCGCCGCGAGATCAGCCATGTGGCCCACCTCACGAAAGGCTTTTTCCAGATAGGCCGCCGCAGCAGCATCATCCTCGATAATCAGTAGCTTCATGGGATCGACAATTCTCCGCCTTCATCCGGATGGTCAAGAAAAAAGCGACGGACCGGAGCAAAACTCCGGTCCGTCACCTCATTCAGCCGTCACGTTCGGGGAAAACGCTGACGGGAAGATAAACGTTACGCCTTTGGGAAAGCGAGTGCGATAAAGCGCGTTCCCTCGTCGCTCTTCAGCCGGAGCATCACAGCCTTGCGGCCATCCTTTCGCGCCGCGTCAATCGATGCCCGGACGTCGGAAGGCTTGGTGACCGTCTTGCCGCCAATCTCGAGGATCAAATCACCCTTGCTGATCCCCTTTTCTGCGGCAATTCCGTTCGGATCAATATCGGTGACCATCACGCCAACACCATCCTTCGTCGGCGCGAGCGCCAACCCGAACGTCGCCGGTGCTTTCGGGGAGGTATCATCGAGAGCGGCAGTCTTCTTCTCGGGCAACAGACCGAGCCTGACGTTCAGCGTCTGCTCCTTGCCGTCCCGCATCAACGTTACTTTCACCGTATCACCCGGCTTGATCTGGCTGATCCGCTTCGTCACCTCTTTCGGGCCTGCCATCACGTCACCATTGACGGACAAGATGACATCACCGGCCTTGATACCGGCCTCGAAGGCGGGCGTATCCGGCTGGATTTCAGCAACCAACGCACCCTTCGTATCCTTCAGCGCCAGACTATCGGCAATATCCTGCGTCACAGGCTGGATCTGCACGCCGAGATAACCGCGCTCGACCGACCCATTCTCCCTCAACGCCGCGATCACGGTTTTCACTGTCTCGGAAGGAACCGCAAACGCAATGCCGACATTGCCGCCGGAGGGCGAGTAAATCGCGGTATTTACGCCCACAACGTCGCCGTTCAGATTGAAGGTCGGGCCACCCGAATTACCCTTGTTCACCGCCGCATCAATCTGGATGAAATCATCATATGGGCCAGCCCCGATATCGCGCCCGCGCGCCGACACGATCCCCGCGGTCACTGTGCCACCGAGACCAAACGGATTGCCAACCGCGACAACCCAATCCCCGACACGCGGCGCATCCCCGGCAAACTCAACAAACGGATAGGTTCCAGCCTGCTTCACCTTGAGCAACGCAAGGTCTGTCTTGGCATCCTTGCCGATGACAGTTGCATCGAGCGTCTGGCCGTCATCGGTCGAGAGCGACACTTCAACCGCATTGTCGACAACATGATTATTCGTCACAACATAGCCATCAGCCGAGATGAAAAAGCCCGACCCCTGCGACATGCCGAACTGGTTCGGTTTACGTCCCTTCTGGCCTTGCTCGCCGAACTGCCGGAAGAATTTTTCGAGCGGGTGGCCCGGGGGCAGATCAGGCATCTGGAACTGTTCGCCATCCTCAGCACCCGCAGCAACCTGCTCGACCTTCACCTTCACCGATACAACTGCCGGACGAACGCGGGACACCACATCGGCAAAGGACGGAAAGGTCGCAACAGTCGCGCTTTGTGTGCTTGCGGCGGCATTGGCTGGCGCGGATGTCATAAAGCTCTCGGTCGCAAGCCCTGCGCCCAGCAATGCGAGAATAGCCACTGACGCCATCATGCCGGCGCGATGCTTGCCGATACGGGATATACTGTTTGAAATCGAGTGTTTGGTCATGTTCTTCTCCTCTAATGCCAGCATTCTGGCGAAACCATAAGGAGAGTTATGAACGGTCATCCCTTACCGGAATTTTGGCGAAAGATGAACATTTCGTAAGGTAATAACGCCGATCAGTCGCCTTGACGGGTCAAGAGATCAAGCCGCGCCTGCTCGTCCGCGCTGAGCGGAGTACTATTCTCAGTCACCCGCCGGCGTCGTGCCACGAGGACAATGCCGATCCCGCCGGCAAGCAGAACAAGAAACGGACCGAGCCACAGCAAGGCCGTCGCCATCGTAAATCTCGGCTTCAGCAGCACAAACTCGCCATAACGCGCGACAAGAAATGCAAGAATGGCATCCTCGCTCTCGCCCGCAACCAGCTTTTCCCGCACGATCAAGCGCAAATCGCGTGCGAGCGGCGCGTTCGAATCATCAATCGACTGGTTCTGGCAAACGAGGCACCGCAACTCCGTCGAAAGCGCACGTGCCCGCGCCTCAAGCGCTTTGTCAGCCAGCACCTCGTCCGGTTGCACGGCCAATGCCGCACCTGAAAATCCCAAAAAAAGAACGAGGTATAGCCCGATGATCCGCTTCATGCCGGTCGCCCCGCGAGAAGCGCCGCAGCCTTGCTCCGCACCACAATTCCGATGCGCGACCGCCGGTCAATCAAGGCAAGCCCGCCACCCGCCGCCATCAGCAGGGAGCCGAGCCAGATCAGCAAAACGAGCGGCTTCCAATAGGCTTTGAGACTCACGCTGCCATCCGCATGAAAATCATTCACACTCGCATAGACCTGCCCCAGCCCGAGCGTGAGAATGCCCGCTTCCGTCGTCGGCATATAGCGCCCCGCATGAACGCGCTTGCCCGTCTCGACGGCACCTGCAAACCCGCCATTTTCCATCACGGAAAAACGCGCCACATCTTCGCGAAATCCCTGCCCGTTTCTCACAAAGCTCTTGTCGAGAACCAGCGAATAAGCACCAATCTCGATCCGCTCGCCGGGCTTGAGAACACCGAGATTTTCAACACCCCATCCGGTCGCCGCAATGCCGATCACGGTCACGCCAATGCCTGCATGCGCCAGCGCCGCGCCCCAGGCAGCACGCGGCAGCCCGAAAGCCCGCGCAACAAAAATCCGGAGCGTTGCGCCCCGACGCCAGCTCCGCGACATAATTTCCGACACCGACCCCAGAATAAGCCACGCACCAAGCCCGACGCCGAGCGGTGCTGCAACCGGCCCACCATGGACCATTGAGAGCATCACAAGCGAGACCAAAATCGAAATTCCAAGCGCCACCATCATGCGTTGCGCCGCCCCGAGCAGATTGCCGCGCTTCCACGCAAGCGTCTGTCCGATCGGTAAAAACGCCAGCAACATCACAACGAGCGGCACAGCCGTCGCATTGAAAAACGGTGCCCCCACCGAAATCGCCGCCCCCGAGATCGCCTCGAGCGCCAGCGGATATAATGTGCCGATCAGAACCGCCGCGCATGTCGCCGCCAGAAACAGATTATTGACGATCAGCGCGCCCTCGCGTGACACCGCCGCAAACAACCCGCCCTGCCGCAGCATCGGCGCGCGCCACGCAAACAGCGCCAAGCCGCCACCCACGAAAAACGTCAAAATCCCGAGAATAAACACCCCGCGCGTCGGATCGCTCGCAAAAGAATGCACCGATGTCAGCACACCCGAGCGCACAATAAACGCACCCAAGAGCGACAGCGAGAAGGTCAGGATCGCCAACAGAATTGTCCAGACTTTCAGCGCATCCCGCTTTTCCATCACGACTGTGCAATGCACGAGCGCGGTTCCCATCAACCACGGCATAAGCGAAGCATTCTCGACCGGATCCCAGAACCACCAGCCGCCCCAGCCAAGCTCGTAATAGGCCCAGTACGACCCCATCGAGATCCCGAGCGTCAAAAACAGCCACGCAAGCAGGGTCCATGGCCGCACAAACCGCGCGAAAACCGCATCGATCCGCCCGTGGATCAGCGCACCAACCGCAAAGGAATACGCAATCGAGAAGCCGACATAGCCGAGATAAAGCAATGGCGGATGGATGGCGAGACCGGGATCCTGCAACACCGGATTAAGTCCCTGCCCCTCGACCGGAATAGGAAATACCCGCTCGAACGGGTTCGACGTGACAACAACAAACAAGATAAACGCAAACGCAATCGCGCCCTGAACGGACAGCACGCTCGCGAGCAAGCGCTCCGGCATCCCGCCGCCGCGCCACGCCACCAAAGCCGCAAACAGAACGAGGATCAGCACCCAGAGCATCATGGAGCCTTCATGATTGCTCCAGACGCCTGAAATTTTATAGATGAGCGGCTTGGCCGAATGCGAATTCATCACGACATTGAGAACCGAAAAATCCGAATTCACATAGGCCATGGTCAGCGCTGCATAGGAGAACGTGACAAATCCGAAACTTGCCCACGCCGCCATCCGCCCGACCCGCATCAAAGCCGGATCACGCGCCAGACTGCCCCAGAGCGGCACCGTCATCTGCACGAAAGCAAGCGCCAGAGCGAGGATCAGCGCGTAATGTCCGAGTTCGACGGTCATGGCGTTGCCCCATTCTTCTGGCCCTTCCAGACGCCCTGCTTGCGCAGTGCCTCGGCAACTTCTTTCGGCATGTAATTTTCATCGTGCTTCGCCAGAACGCTATCGGCCCTGAACGTGCCATCGCTCTCCAGCACGCCTTCCGCCACCACGCCCTGCCCTTCGCGGAACAGATCCGGCAATAAACCGCGATAGGCCACAGCCAGGACAGTCGTGCCATCCGTCACGCGAAACGCCACCCGCAAATCGTCACTCTTGACCAGCGACCCCGCCTCGATCAACCCGCCAATCCTGAGACGCTGCCCGGGCGACGCCGCCATCGTCTTCAACTCGGTCGGGCCATAGAAAAACACGATCTTGTCCTTCGCCGCCGTCAGGATCAGGGTCGCCGCAATGGCCAGCACGATACCGGCCAACCCGATTGTCACCAACCGCCGCTGCTTGCGTGTCATGGCCATCAGTTTCCGAACCCCAATTCCTGCGCCGCCGCATTGATCGCCGCCAACCCCTCGGAGCTTGACGCCATCGCCTTCCGCGCCCGCACCAGCGCGTCCTCCGCATTCGCACGCTGCCCGAGCACCTGATAAGACCGCATCAGCTTGATCCACCCGTCGCGATCCGATCCGTCTGCTTCAAGTTTTGCATCCAATTGCGCCACCATTCCGGCAATCATCGCATTCTGGCCCGAAGGCTCCGCCGCGCCGATCAACGCCGCCATGCGTGCCCGGATCGCACCTGCCGCGCCATTCGTATCGGGCAGTCCCTGCAACATCTCCCGATACCGCGCCAAAGCCCCGACGCGGTCGCCATCCTGCTCGAGCGCAATCGCACTATAGTAGCGCGCCCTGAGTTGCGTGCCATCAAGCGCCAGCGCCTGCTCGAACACCTGCCGCGCCTCGCTCGTCACAACGCCCTCGGCCGCCAACACCAAGGCCTCGCCCTGCCCCGAAAAATCCGCCGCATTCGGGCCTTTCAGCCTGAGCAACTGCAGATAGGCCTTCACCGCATCATTATATCGCGCGACTTCGAGATAAATCGGCGCAATGACCTGCCACCCCTTCACATCATCAGGATGCGCCGCCAATTGCTGCTCGACCCGCAACATCAGGCTATCGATATCGGTGGAGGTTTTCAGCAAGGCCTGCTGCTCGGCATAGGGTGCATCCGCACGGTCGGGAGCACCGAGCACACCATAAAACGCCAATGCGATCACCGGCACGAGTACCAATCCGATCAACGCCGCACCGCGTCGCCGCCCGAGCGAGAACGCCCCTTCCCGCTCATCAGGGCCAGACCGTTCCGCCGCCAGCAGAAACCGCGCCGCCTCGATCTTCGCGGCCTCAGCATCCTGCGGCTCGATCAGGCCACGCGCCGCGTCACCCTCTATTTCAGTCAAGCGTGCGCGATAGAACGCGACATCGCCACCCTCGTCACGCGCCTTTGAACGCGAGCCGAGCGGAAGCAGCACGGCCAACACGGCCACGCCTGTGAGCAAAGCGATCGGAAGCCAGATCAACATGAACCCTGTAAACCAGTATTGCAGGGCGGAGTCACGCGCCAGAACGCGGCGAGACGATCCGCCGCGCCTTTAGCGGAAATCAGGATCAGTTCACAATATCCCAGCTGCCATCCGACGCGCGGCACGCCGTGCCATTGCCCGTCTCTGGCTTGCCATTGATGTAGATCTTGTGGGTATAGCTGCGGCAGGTGCGCTGCGCCTCGGCATAGACCGGGCCCGGCTCTACAAATCCGTAGGAGCCGCTCGGCGCCTTCCATTGCGTCTGCCGTCCGCTGCTGAGCGCGAGCGTCTCGGCCTTGTAGGCGTTCCGCTTCGCTTCTTCGTCCAACCCGCGTCCGATCGAGCTGCCGACCATCCCGCCCAGCATGGTGCCTGCAACAATCGCCATCGTGTTGCCCGAGCCCTTGCCGACCTTGCTGCCAAGGAGACCGCCCGCAATCGCGCCGAGAATAGCGCCGCCTGATTCATTCGGGCCGGTCGATTGCGAACATCCCGCCGTTCCCACAGCAATCGTTCCAACGAGAAGCACAGCAATAAATGGTTTAAGTGTCATGGTTTTCAGTCTCCTTGAGGTGTTTTCTGGCATGTTCGGTACACACAAAATCCGGAACGCGATAACGTCATTGATTTAACATAATATGCCCGTCGAATCAGGCTTTTTTCTGGCTTAATCTACCATGATTCAAGCCCCCGGCAAACGCAGACGCACACGCAACCCGCCGATTTCCGCGACATCCAGCGCGAGCGACCCGCCATAGAGCGACGCGAGATCCGCGACAATCGACAGCCCCAATCCGGACCCCGGCTTGCTCTCGTCGAGCCGCCGCCCGCGCTTGATCACATCCGCCCGCGTTTCCGGCGGCAATCCCGGACCGTCATCATCGATCTCGATCTCGATCAGCACGCGTTGCGTTTCTTCGGTCATCAGACGACCCGAGACCCGAACTGCACGGTCCGCCCACTTCGCCGCATTATCCATGAGATTGCCGATCATCTCCTCGAGATCCTGCCGCTCGCCCCGGAATTTCAGATCCTCCGGCACGGCAATCTCGAAAGCGAGCGCCTTGTCGGCATAAATCTTCAAAAACGCCCGCTCCAATCCCCGGATCACCGGCTCCACATCGGAGACAATCCCGATCGAACCGGCCCGCGCCGCCGCCCGTGCACGATCCAGATACCAGTTCACCTGATCCCGCATCAGCGTCGTCTGCTCGCGCACCTTTCCCGCTAAAGACGTGTCGTCATTCGCCGCCTCGTTCACCAGCACGCTGAGCGGCGTCTTGAGCGCGTGGGCGAGATTGCCCACCTGCGTGCGCGCCCGCTCCAGAATTTCGCGGTTCGCATCGATCAACAGATTGACCTCGCTCGCCAGCGGCGCAAGATCATCCGGATAGCGCCCGTCGATCCTGTCCGCAGCCCCCCGCCGGATCGCGCCAATCGCGTTCGACAAGCGCGCCAGCGGCAGCAACCCGAACCGCACCTGAAACGCCGTCGTCACGCCGAGCGCCAAAGCGAGAAGCGCGAAACTCACCGTCATCGCCCACCGGAAGGATTCGACATTCGTCTCGATTTCTTCCGAATTCGCCGCAATCTGCACCAGATATTTCGCCCCGTCCGGCATTTCGAGGCTGCGCTCCAGCATCCGCAACCGCCGCTCGTCAGGCCCCGTCACATACCCTTCCGAGGGATCCTTGCCGTTCGCCGTCGTCGTTACTTCCTCGATCCGCGGCAATCTTCCGCCGAAGAGCGAGATCGACGCGGTAATATCGGGCGGATCGACATCGCTTCGCGTCACCTGCCAGTACCACCCCGAGAGCGGCAGCGAGAACCGCGGATCCCCGAGCCCGAACGGATCGATCACATTATTCTCGTTCCGCACGGCAATATTCGCCGCCATTGTCTGTACATAGACCTGCAAACGCTCGTCGAAACCCCGTTCCGTCACCCGCCGCTGGATCGTTGACAGAACAAATCCCGCAACAACGAGAATCGCGATGCTCCACACGGCGGCGGAAACAAACAAGCGTGTCGCGATTGAAAATCTGCGCGCCAAGGCCGCCCTATCCCGCGCTTGCCGAGGGCGTCACAACGTTCCCCGGCGGTTCAAGCACATAACCCAGCCCGCGGATCGTCCGGATCGCATCCACCCCGAGCTTTTTCCGCAACCGCCCGACAAAAACCTCGATCGTGTTCGAATCCCGGTCAAAATCCTGATCATAGAGATGCTCGACCAACTCCGTCCGCGACACCACCCGCCCCGCATGATGCATCAAATAGGAAATCAGGCGATATTCCAGCGATGTCAGCTTGATTGTCACATCATTCACGCTCACACGGCTCGTCCGCGTATCAATCCGCACCGGCCCGCAGACAAGATCGCTCGACGCATGGCCCGATGCGCGCCGCACCAGAGCCCGCAAACGCGCAAGCACTTCCTCGAGATGAAATGGCTTCGTCACATAATCATCGGCGCCGGCGTCAAAGGCCTGCACCTTCTCGCTCCACCGGTCACGCGCTGTCAGCACCAGCACCGGCATTTTGCGCCCCGCCTTGCGCCAGGCTTCGAGAACGGCAACACCGTCCTTGCCGGGCAGGCCGATATCGAGCACCACCGCGTCATAAGGCTCCGTCTCGCCGAGAAACTCGCCTTCCTCGCCGTCAAAGGCTTCGTCAACGGCATAGCCCACCTGCTCGAACGCCTTCACAAGCTGCCGGTTCAGATCCCTGTCATCCTCGACAACCAGCAGCCGCATCTGAAGTCTCCTGTTTACTGCACGCCGAGCGGCTTACCCGTTACCGCGTCAATCTTCACCTGCACGACTTTTCCGTCCCGCGTCAATGTCGTGATCAGATAGGCAATACCGGCCTCGAAGGTGCACAGTCGCGCCCGCACAACATCCCCGCTCGTCGCATTTTTCGCCGCCCGCACCGCTTGAATTTGCGGCACAACGGATTTCGCGGCAACCGCCTCGCGCAATTCCTTCTCGCTGAAGCAGGCCTTTGGCTCCTCGCCCGCAACAGCAAAACCCGCCAGTCCGGTGAGACTGGCGGTCAGAACTGTCATCATCAAAGCGGCATTCACGATTTCACGCATCGTCACCCCGTAACGGCTCTCCCGTGAATGAAACCTGAATGGCTTTAGAGTGCAATCTTCCTCGTCGAGATTATTCTGAACACGGTGGACGCTACAAAACTCCCCGCCGCAATGATCTGCATCACGGCATCGGTCACCTGCCCCGCGTCAATCCCCACCATATTGTGCCCCGTCACCGACAAAACCAGTGCACCAAGCCCGATAATATTCGACCAGACCGTTCGGCTGGCAAAAACTGTTTGCGTATCATTCATTCTCGTCTCCTGTTGATCATGTTCATGGAAAGAGCGGCGTTCATCCGCCCTGTGGATCGCCCTGAGGCGAACCTCGGAAATCCGCTTCGACCACCCCCGGCCAAAGACGGACCAAGTCTTTAATCGCTGCAAAAAGATCAGCCTTTTGTCGCAAATCGCGGCAATCACCGTTTCCGGATCAGCCTTTTGCGCCGCGGCCAAAGTCACCGGCCCGATCACGCCATCGGCTGTCACGCCGAGCGCGCGCTGCAACCAGAGCGTCGCCTGCCGAACACCGGAATTCACCGCAGCATCAAAAACGGCGTAATCAATCCCTGCCGCCAAGTGATCGCCGCTGATCTTGTCCCAATAAAGCGTCCGGTAGACCTCCCCCGCCTCGTCCCGTGTGAGTGCCATCACCGCCTCGCGCGTCACCTTCGCGCCGCGGAAACGCGCCAATGTCCGGCCTCGACCGAAAGGCGCGCCGAAACGATCAAAGCATTGATCACATTATCATCCTCCGACCCGTCAATTTTGAGCCAGAGTTTCATTTCCGCGAGCGTAACCGGTTCCAAACTTGGCCCCGTGAGCAGAATCATGTTCATATAACCCCTCCTTGATTGTATTTTAGTTCTTGATTGACCGATGAGACCGAGCCATGCGGCCTTCGCCACCTGCCCTTGCCCTCTTGATGACCTTGGGTTCCGCGACAGCCGCATCCGCAATCATCAAGGGCGTTCCCGCTCCTGAGTCTGCGCGCCATGCCGTCATGATTTTGGGAGACCGCGGCAGCACCTGCACGGGTGCTGTCCTCACGCAAAACATCATTCTCACCGCGGCCCATTGCGTGACAGGCTCGACCGCCTATCGCGTCCACTTCCGCACGCCCGACAACACACCCGTCCTGATCGAACCGGCATCCATCCACATCCATCCGGATTACAATGCCGATGCGATCAAAAAGCGGGTCAAATCCATCGATCTGGCGATTGTGACGCTTGCCGAGCGCCTGCCCGATCAATTCTCGCCCATCGCACGCGATCCCGAGTGGCAACCCGTCCCCGGCAATCCCGTGACCGTGCTCGGCTATGGCCTCGCCTCCGAGACGGATCGTAAATCGCTTGGAACCTATCGCAGCATCGATCTCGCCGTTGTCGAGCCTTACGGCAAAAGCAGCATCCTGCTCTGGCTGTCGGCCCCGCAATCAACGAACGGAAAATCCGGTGGCGGCGCCTGTCACGGCGATTCAGGCGGTCTGATCCTGGCGGAAGGCAAACTCGTTGCCACCACCACCTGGACAACCGGAACCGGCAAAGCCGAATGCGGCGCCCTAACCCAGGGCGCCCTTCTCGGCCCCCAAAGCGACTGGATCGC
Organism: Alsobacter soli; assembly: GCA_945883115.1. Lineage (GTDB taxonomy): Bacteria > Pseudomonadota > Alphaproteobacteria > Rhizobiales > Beijerinckiaceae > CAIUPE01. The sequence goes on along the minus strand of CAMCXA010000001.1, from coordinate 117,411 downwards.
AAAGTATATGAAGCGATAGGATCCGTTATTTTTCAGGATCGAGAAATTTCTTCAGAGACCGCAAAACGCGGCGCCGTTCCCTCGAGCCAAGTGTTCCCGCAATCCTGATGATCCTGACGGGATCGATACAGGCAATCTTGGTGGGTCTGATCATCGACGAATGGGCAAGCCCGGATAAAGCGAGGCTCTCAATGTCAACATCGTCGGGCCAGCGGGGATTGTCCGAACTCGTGACCATGATCACCCAGATCAATCCTTGCTGGATCAGATGCCTGTTCGACACAACAACCGCAGGCCTTCGCTTTTCGGCAAGACGGTCGGAATAGGGAAACGGCACAACAACAACATCGAACTGGCTGAGATCCCGCGGATCAAATTCACCCTCAGAGATCGGCATAAGCTTTCTCGTCCGCGTCCGATGCCCACTCGCTGAACGCGGAGAACGGATCATCCGCATCCATCTGGTCGGCTTTCTCCACAATCACGAGCTGCTTGGTCACGCGGAACCTGATCCGGTCGCCGCTCGACAAGCCAAGCGTGTCCCGCACCAGTTTCGGAACTGCCACCTTACTTTTCTCTGTGAGACGAGAATAAACCTTCCGCATCATCCGGCTCCTTTTGCCATCATCCTGATACCATAATTTCTGACTGTCGCGAAGGGGATCATTTCACGCTTCGCCACCCTATGCCCGCCATTGGCCGGGCGAACCCGGCCAATGACATCATCACCCCTGTCAGATCAGGACGTGCCGCATTTCAGAAGCTTGATCGCGTCGAAATCCTGAGTTTCACCTTGGGAGCATGGAGTGACTTTAGATCAGCCATTTTCCCATGTCAAGACATATTTCCTATTTTAGGAATAAATTTTCTTTCTCGCGATCCCGATCAAGCTCGAGCATCAGCAAAAGCTTGAATTCTTCAGGGTCACGCGGGCATGCCCTTGGGTCATCCGAACCGAATGTGACGTCGGAAGTTGGCGGCAGATTGCGTTTCGCGAGATCACGCATGATCAGCGATAGCTTGGCTACCGACCGGGCATTACTCTCGCGTTCGGCGAGAGACTGCGCCGGATCATTCAATTCTAGTTCAAGAGCTTCAATCTGGCGACGCGTCAATCGCCAGATACGGTCGATGGTTTCTTTCACCTTCTTTTCATCAACCGCAACGGCCCTCGGGGCACTGCTGCGGTGAGAGGAACGGGAAAGTTCGGCCAAGTCAGTAGCAGGGGATAAGGTTTCGATTTCTTTTTCCATAATGAGACACTCTCGCAAAAATGATGGGACAAGTGGATCACGCAATACTCCCGGAAATCGGGCCCGCTTCTGAGCACCCGCTGCTTGAAAACCGAGGCGACGGGACGATCCGTTGCACGAAAAGGTTCCCGCCCTCAGCTCCGTTTTTTCGGCCGTTCAGAAGCGTTGCAAACAAATAAACACAAATTTCCGTAAAGTAAACGAATTATTTCCTAATAATGTTGTCAACTGTCCTATTGGACAGTAAATGGCCTAAAATCGACGCTTCAACATGTCCTTTAGGACAGTTGCAAAATTTGATTTTTGTGATCTAGCACCCTTCGGCCACTGCAACGGCCATCGTCTGATCCGCTCCGGCAGGTCTTCAGTCGCGATTTCGTCCTCTTTGGCGAACACACGTCCGCGAATGGAGACCCCCGCTTCCTCGACCGTCTCGGCGCGTCCCGACACCAGCGGATGCCACCACATTAGCTCTTTCCCGTCCGCTACCAACCGGTAGGCACAGGTCGGTGGCAACCAGCCGAGCTCCCGCACCGCCGTCGGCGTCAGCCTGACGCAATCACTCACCGTCTTGTCCCTGTTCTCGTAGTCGCTGCAGCGGCACGTCTTGGCGTCAAAGAGCTGGCAGGCAACGTCGGTCCCGTAATAGGCACCCGTATCTTCATCTTCCAGCTTGATCAGGCAGCACCGCCCGCACCCGTCGCAGAGGCTCTCCCACTCGGAAGCATCCATCTCCTCCAGCGTCTTCACTTTCCAGAACGGCGCCTCGCTGCTCGTCTCGGCGGTCATGCACCATTCCCTTCGGCCTCGGTGATCGCGGGTCAACTTAGCTTGCCTGAATCCCGCTTCGTCCTCAAGTAAAACCGGACGTCTCCAGAATCTCAGCCCTTGCGGGTGATCGACTTACCCGAACCGCCGCCTCTCGGACATGGCAGCCCCTTCGCCACCTCTGCCCGCAAAGTCCGGATCGCCTGCTCGACCTCGACCGCCTTCCGGTCGGGCGACCCCGCCACCAGTCGGGTCAGCGCGTAATGGTAGGCGTCGACCCTCTTCGGCAAGCTCGCCTCCACCGTGTCGATCAGCTCGTCGTTCTCCGCCACCCGCTCCTTAGCCAACATCACCTCTTCCTCGGTGAGGCCCCGGGCAGCTTTGATCGCCGCCACCCGCACCTTGTCGGTCGCGACGACTCGACACGCGACTTCCCGCTCGATCGGGATCAATTCGAGGTCGTCGGCGATGTCCAACAAGATCCGCTGGTAACGTTGGAGAACTGACTGGTCATGACCCCCCGCTATTCTGGAATAGTAGGACTGGGAATCGACCCCGTTGTTCCGCTCAATCCTGTCAATACTTGGTAACGTTGGAGGTCGCGGATTGAACAAGAGCATAACGGACCGGTTCCGCAGCTCCGTCTCGTCTTCAGTCCAGGTATAGTTCGAATCAAACCTCGCCGGGAACAGATCCGGCCCCTTTTTCCCCTCGAATAATCCGGGTTTCCGACGCCCGAAATCACCCGTTTCGTAACACCCGGTCAACGCCAAAAAAATAAGCGGGATCAAGGCCTTCTGCCAGTCCTTGATGTTCATGACCGCACTCCGATTTAGCCCTGGCGGTTCTTGCTCTTGCGCCGCTTCCGGCCACACGACATTACTCCTTGCGGGGAAGGGACTTCAATTGCCGCTACGTCGTGACGTGAGTAACGAACGCCAGTGAACGGAAGAACCTCCCCACCGTCCGACGGAGGCACGACGAGTCGCTCGCGCGATCTAAAAAAAGCAACAAAATCAACAAGTTCGCCCATGACGAATTCCTCCCTCCGGCACACGCCTGAAAGACACTTCGATAAATCCCATAATATGGTTAATCATTTGCTAACGAATATTTACTATAAATAAAAATACGTTAGGTTTTATTTATCTTTGATGATTCGGTTCCATATGACAGCTCACGTTTCCAGCGTTGATTTTCAAAGATCTTCCCCGATTGATCCTTCTGATTTTTTGAAGCAAATCGTGGAAATATTTTTAAATTCTTCAGTTAAATCCGCTACGGAACTCGGATCTATTGCCAAAGCCATCACTAAACTTTTGAATGAAGTATCAAGTGATGCAGCGGCTTGCATCGCTCAGACACTCGCACTGAACAGACGTTTGGATGAAGGCATGATAGGGGCCTTTCTGACGCGCCATGACCTGTCGACGCGCATCGTGCTGTCAGAGGCATCGTGGTTACCACGTGATTTGATCCTGGGTGCAACCACTGGCCTGCGGCGTGACGAGGCTGCGGCCATTACTGCACGCACAGATCTTGACCTTTTGCCTCTTCAATTTCTTCTGAACCGAAATGACCGGTCGATTGATATTTTACTTGCTGAAAATCACGAGATATCAATTCCTTATAAGGTCCTTGAGCGGCTGATGATCCGTGCGATGAGGAGCCCCGATCTCGCTCGCGCCCTACTTGACCGACCTGATCTAACACTCGCTCAACGCGGTTGTCTCGTACCTGCGGCAGACCTCGAAACAGCACTCGATATCCTTCAATCCGTCAATGAACTCATCGGTTCGGCAGAGCGAAAGATGCCCTCTAATTATTCGCCCGATCCTGAACTTCTGTCTTCAATTCAGGCTTCCAAAAGCATCAAGACGGAGTTTTTTGCGCAGTGTGCCAGCGCTTTTCAGGTTCAAACCTCCCAAATTGAGCGCATTGCAAGCGATCACCGGGGCGTCGGATTGACCATCTTGCTCTCTGCCCTCGGCTTCCGCTTAAACAATCTGCCCCAGATACTCGAGTATAGTTTTAATTTTGAAAATCTAAATTTTCGGTCACGCCAATTTCTGAAGCAAATGATCGAAATAATGAATAAAAGCTCCGCTCGGTGGCTCATTGAACGGATGCTCGCAATTAGGATCGACGAAAATATTAAATCAACCTCGATCGAGGAACTGATAGTATCCGATGCTATTGCGGGAGAAAAACCCGACGCTTACAAGTATGCAAGACAATTGCGGATAGCTTGATATTTACTTTATTGCTTCACTTCATCGACAAAGGATCGACCCGTTCGATCCTCGATCTCGACATACCAAAGGTCGGCGTCAAACCGAATTTCCTTTGCCATCCGCGCCTCGATCTCGTCTGAACTCCCCTCCTCCATCAACCGCTCAAAGCGCCGCTCGCACGATGAGTCATCAGACAATGCGAGGGCCGGTCCCAGCAAAGCGGCTCGGCCGTCCAAACGGTCGATCTTGATAAAAACAGCCCCAGCTTCAGCGGCGCCACGCCGCCGTAGAGCAGCGAATACGCCCTCACTCGCACAGCGGCGAAGATAGGCAGCAACCCAGATATCGGCCCTGAGACGACCCCCCACAATCACTCCAATGGCACGCCAGATGCGCGCCCCAATTCCCTCACCAGTGCCGCGTCGATCTCGCCCGTTGGGTGCATCCGACGATCTTTTTCGAAGCGGGATATGGCGAGTCTCACTGAGTTGGAATAAACGCCGCCTTCGTCCAAGGGTCCATATCCAAGCTTATTAAGTGTCTGTTGTATATAAACTATTGTCTGCGGCAGCATCGCTGAATCTGCCGTTCTCGCCAATAATGCGTCAATCTGATCGCTTGAATTCTCATTCCCGACGTCAGGCCGATTGCGCGGGAGCGGGATAGACGCTAAGCTAGCTTGGGCAAGACCAAGATTGCCCCGATCCGGCGAAATATCGGACTTCATATTCCTGCTGGGCAATAGGGGAATATCAAAGTCGTCGAGGATTGTTCCCGATCGGAACCCTGTCTGAAGAAACAACGCATTCGTTGCGAAAGCACAGAAGATTCCCAAAGTGATCAAAATCGCCAATATTCGGCCATTTAAGACCGCCACCGACGCCAAAATCATCCCTAAGCTGCGAAACCTTGTCCCGCGTATCCGGGATCGGACAGCGCGGCGTTGAACGCCGCGATCCTCCATATCCTCTTTAAAAGCTCGCTCAGGCACGTTTCAGTTCCGATCCATGATGATCTAGCCCGGGAAATGTTTTTTGGGCTTCCTGCCCCTTCTCTCGCTCGCTAAGCCGCGTGCCATCGGCCCTCAACCGGAAAACAACCTTGGTTCCTTTGCCAGGCGCACTTTCAAAAACCAATACGCCACCCAGACGATCGACAATTCCCTGCACAACCGATAATCCCAAACCTTGACCTTCCGCTTGGCTTTTCAGATGACCGCTCGCCCGGAAATAGGGCTCAGCCAATCTACGAATGTCATCAGATCCAACACCAATTCCATTGTCAGATATTGAAACGGTAATAACGCCCACGTCTTCTTGTGCTTCGATCCGGATCTTCCCGGCTGGCGCATATTTAACCGAATTCGAGATCAAATTGAGTAAAACCTGCCTGATGGAATGCCGCATATTGGGAGGAACAACAAGTGCGGGATCGATCGTATTTGAAACATCGGATCGAGCAGCCCGCGCTGATAGCGAAAGCATCCCGACGGCCTCATCAACGAGATCCTGAAAACTTGTTTTCTCCTGCGTGCATCCCTTTTCTGAGTTTCGATCAGTATGGACCGACATATCATCAATAATATCAATCATATGGCGACCTGCTGTTGCTATGATTTTCATATATTCGGCACGCCGCGGATCATCGGAAGCGACCATTTTCGGGTCCGCTAGCAATTCCGAAAATCCGACAATAGCGTTTAGTGGCGTTCGCAATTCATGCTCGAGCTTCCCAAGCTTCAGCTTGCTCGTTTCGTCCGTTATCTCGAGGGCACCTTTAGCATCATGTGCTGCCCTGAAAACACCGCGAAGTCTGCCATCCGTCTTGCGCAAGACGCTTGCCCTGTCGGGCATGAAACAGGCCTCAAAAGGGATGTACTGCTCCCGGGCCAGATGATCAGCACCCGGACGCTCGACGCGGATCAAAAGCATGGTCAATTCCGTGCTATTTGAGTGCACAGCGTCTGATAACGCCTTCAAATATGCCGGCCTGCTCGTAATGTGAAGTCTCTCGAATAAGCCGATGCCCAAAAATTGATCCGTGCTTATTGCGTCTTTTGATCTATCTGCCGAAGAAACCGCATGCGTGTAACCCGAAGGATCATGATACATGGAAATTTCAAAAATACCATCCAAAAAAAAGATTTTTTTCTTATAATTTTGATAAAAAATGACTGCAAGAGTCTGCCCGATCAATAGAAATAGGAACATTAACCTATAAAAAACCTCAAGATTTTGCCAGTTTGATAGCCCGATAAGGACATAAGGTGGCAAGATGAATACGACAAAAAATGCCAGGTCAAGCCAATGGATCTTCGCAAAAATCTTCGTTGATATCGCGTTTCCCCGCGCGGGAAATTTCCACGAAGGAGAACCCTCTACAAATTTTTTCCGCCCAATCTGCATAACCAACCTGAAATCTCGGTAAAAATAATACACTTGAAGGTCAATGATGCTTGATCGTGCTTAAGTGTTTCCTAAAAATCGAAGCAAAAACAATTTTTTTATTAAATATGATCATTTAGCCAGATATTTGTCTAAAATTTACGTTTTGCTAACCAAGTAAGAAACCTTTTACATGTATTGCGTGCAAATTTCTGTAATTACGCGCTAATGTGTCTTTTAAACTTAAAGTTGCAGTCACTATTTCCGGAAAATGACCCCGCATGAGTTTCTTGTTTCGGTTTCTTTTTGTGGTGGGTCTAATTTACGCCATTTCCCCCGCTCAACCCGGCCTACCGGCGTGGATAGAAAAAACAGTTACAGCTGCAAGCGTCTCAACTTCAGTTGAGGGCATGACCGATCAAATCCAATCAGTCATGCAATTGACGCTGTCAGCTTGCAAGAGTCGTCCGGACGCTTGTGTCAACGCGGTCCAAGTTACCGCTTCGATCGAGAATGGTTCGGCAGATTTTAACAATCTAATGAATGAATTGTCCGAAATTGGTCAAGAACCCAACCATTCCAAGAGCGAAACACCGGATGAACCAGAAGCAACTGGATCGATCGCTGAACACACCCCTTTGCCACCTCGCAGAACTCCCGAAACGGGCCACAACAAAAAGATTTGAAGGTCATTTCTGAATAATCACGTTATACTGGAAATATGACGTTCTAGGATGACATGATGACCACGAATATCGAAGAAATTATTGAAAATTTCGCATATCTCGACGAATGGGATGACCGCTACCGCTATTTGATCGAGCTCGGAAAGTCCCTGGATACTCTTCCTGAATCTGCTCGAATCGAAGCAAATCGTGTGATGGGCTGCGCAAGTCAGGTTTGGGTAAAAACCGACATTTCGAACATCAATGGTCAACGTATTCTAACTTTTTCAGGTGACAGCGACGCCTTCATCGTCAAAGGTCTTGTCGCGCTTACTCTCGCTCTCTATTCTGGTCACACACCGGCCGAAATAAAAGATATTGAAGCGAGCACGCTTTTTCAAAAAATAGGTCTCTCCGATCATCTAACGCCCCAGAGATCAAACGGCGTGCGTTCGATGATCGAGCGGATCAAGCGTGACGCCTCCGCCGCCGAACTCAGCAATCCAATAACACAACCAAGCTAATCCTTATTCCGCAGCAATCTTCGCTGCCGGATTGTTCGGATGCGTCGTCCAATTAGCGTAAGGACGCCCATACTCAAATCCCGTCCGCGGATCCGTTCCCGAAGTCTGTGGAACCATCGTGATACAATCCGTGACAGGGCAAACAACGGCACAAAGATTACACCCAACGCATTCCTCATCCTTCACCTCGAAACGACGCTTTCCGTCGACAAGGTTAGTGATCGCCTGATGTGAGGTATCTTCACAAACTTGGTGGCACCTTCCGCACGAAATACACAAGTCCTGATCGATTTTCGCCTTCACAACATAATTCAGGTTGAGATATTGCCAATCCGTAACCTTTGGCATCGCCATACCTCTGAAATCCTCAATAGAATTATAGCCTTTTTCATCCATAAACTGAGAGAGGCCAGTGATCATCTCCTCGACGATCTTGAACCCATATGTCATCGCCGCAGTGCAGACCTGAACGGTTCCCGCCCCCATCGCAATGAATTCCGCTGCATCTTTCCACGTCGTAATTCCGCCAATCGCGGAAATCGGAAGTCCTTGTGTTTCCTGGTCACGAGCAATTTCAGCAACCATATTGAGGGCGATCGGCTTAACTGCAGGCCCGCAATAGCCGCCATGTGTCCCCTTTCCGTCAACATGCGGCCATGGCGCCATCGCATCTAGGTCAACGGACATGATGGAAGATATTGTATTGATCAATGAAACCGCATCAGCGCCGCCCTTTTTTGCAGCCCGCGCCGGAAAACGAATATCGGTGATATTCGGTGTTAACTTTACGATAACAGGCATACGCGTGTGCTGTTTGCACCACCGCGCAACCATCTCGATATACTCGGGAACCTGCCCGACAGCGGAGCCCATTCCACGCTCTGACATGCCATGAGGACAACCAAAATTCAGTTCTACACCATCACATTCAGTTTCTTCGACACGTTTGAGGATCGCTGCCCAGTTTGTTTCTTCACAAGGAACCATAAGCGAAACGACCATTGCTCGGTCGGGCCATTCCCGCTTCACTTTTTTAATTTCCTGCAGATTGATCTCAAGCGGTCGATCCGTGATGAGCTCAATATTGTTCAAACCAATCAATCGGCGATCTGGACCATGGATCGCGCCGTAGCGTGGCCCACTCACATTCACGATATGGGGATCTTCGCCAAGCGTTTTCCAGACTACGCCACCCCATCCCGCCTTGAATGCACGGACAACATTGACTTCTCGATCCGTCGGTGGTGCTGAAGCCAGCCAGAACGGGTTAGGCGATTTGATACCGAGGAAGTTGGTGCGAAGATCGGCCATTAAGTGCTCCTCCTAAAACGATTTTAAACGCTCAAAGCGCGATGAATTGAAAAAGCGGCTTGCTTGCCGTCTTCAACCGCCGAAACGGTCAAATCCTGCCCACCGGCAACACAGTCACCGCCAGCCCACACACCTGAAACGCTCGTTTTGCGTTCCTGATCAACAACAATGCGGCCACCGCTGAGGGCAAGTGGTTGCGCGCCCCCAACGCCATCAGCAACAAACAATTGTCCAATCGCAGTAAAAACCATATCCGCGGGGAGCGTGAATGTCCCCCCGGCATCAACAAGTTGGCCGGCATTTTCCGCTGTTTCGGCAAATCGCACCGCCGTCAACTTCCCTTTATCGCCGATCAGCTCGGATGGTCGAGCCCAAGTGAGAAGTGCAACACCACTCATCTGAGCGAGATGCTGTTCGTAAGCACTTGCTTTCATCTGGTCCTGGCCTCGGCGATAGACAACAGTAACATGCTCAGCACCAAGCTTTTTTGACTGAACAGCTATATCAATCGCCGTCATTCCACCACCAATAACGACAACATTACGCCCAACGGGCAGTTTTGAGAGATCCTTCGATTGCCGTAATTTTGAAATATAATCAACGGCGTCAATCACACCCGTCAAATCATCCTCACCCGAAAGGCCGAGTTTATTTACAGCGCTGAGTCCAGTGCCAACGAAAACCGCATCGTACTCCCTACGTAACTGTCCAATCTCGAAGTCCACTCCAAGCGATTGGACGGTTTTTGTCTCTATTCCGCCAATTGAAAGCACAAAATCCACTTCTCTTTGGGCAAAATTTTCTGTTGATTTGTAAGCTGCTATTCCAAACTCATTCAGGCCGCCCAATACGTGTTTGGCTTCAAATATCGTGACCGAATGACCGAATTCCGCAAGTTTGTGTGCACATGCGAGGCCTGCTGGACCGCCGCCGATAACAGCAACTTTCTTCCCGGTAGGCTCTGCCCTTCGAAACGGCTGCTTCCCGGCATCCAGCAAAGCATCTGTCGCATGGCGTTGCAGAAGCCCAATTTTTACAGGTTTACCTTCAGAGTGCTCGCGGACACAAGCCTCTTCACAAAGTGTTTCCGTTGGACAGACTCGTGCGCACATTCCTCCAAGAATGTTGGCATTTAAGATCGTTTCGGCTGCACCTATCTCGTTGGAATTTGCGATTTGTCTGATGAAAAGCGGAATATCAATCGAAGTCGGACATGCTTTTTGACAAGGAGCATCATGACAAAAGTAACAACGATCTGATTCAACAAATGCTTCATGCCGCGATAACAGTGGATGGATATCAGAGAAGTTTGCATCATACTCATCTTTACCGAGACGACCCTCCACAATTCCTTCGGCTCGAACGGAACCCGTCATCGCTTTCCTCCATATGAATTATGATTTGAGAGCCAATTTTTTAAATCCTGACCAATTGGTCAGGATTTCCACACGAGATTGATTTCTTGTCAAGTCGATGATTGCAATATTACGCCGTGCCACCGTTCGAATTGGATCTCGAAAATAACGGGCACGTCAAAATAACTTGACGTAATTGGCATGTGTATTGATGAAGCATTCTCAAATAAGATTAGCGTGAAATTACGAACGGAAGCTCGAAGAATGAAAAAAAACTCAACTCCTGGCGCCTCGGATATCCGACAGTTAGATATAGAAATTGAGAAAGACCGCCCACTTCGCGACGACATTCGGCTCTTGGGTAGAATTCTGGGAGACACAGTTAGAACTCAAGAAGGTGAAGATATTTTCGACCTTGTCGAGCGAATTCGGCAAACATCCATTCGCTTTCATCGAGATAACGACGCCCCAGCACGGAACGAACTTGAAAGTATCCTAAACAGTTTATCACCGACTCAAACCATCCAGATTCTAAGGGCATTCAGTTATTTTTCGCACCTAGCCAACATTGCGGAAGACCAGCATCACATCCGTCGCACTCGGGCCCACGCAATTTTGGGATCGTCACCAAGAGTTGGTTCTCTGGCCTTTTCTCTCGATCATGCTCAAAAAACAGGCGTTTCTGCGCCTGAATTACAAGCATTTTTCAGCGACTCTTTGATCAGTCCTGTTCTAACCGCTCACCCAACTGAGGTTCGACGGAAGAGCACTTTGACGCGAGAGCGCGAGATTGCTGATCTCCTGGACAAGAGAGACAGAATAATTGCGACACCAGAAGAAGCTGCCGAAAGTGACGAACAACTCAGACGCTCCGTCTTAACACTTTGGCAAACAAACATGCTGAGGGAGACAAAGCTCACAGTTTTGGACGAGGTCGATAACGGGCTTTCTTACTATGACTACACCTTTCTCACAGAAGTGCCGCGATTACACGGTTTTGTAGAAGACTATATCCATCGTCTTTCAAATTATTCCCTCCGAGAAGAAATCGGCACGTTCTTTCGAATGGGAAGCTGGATAGGCGGTGACCGCGATGGAAATCCCTTCGTGACAGCTGAAGTCCTAGAAAATACACTCAAAATGCATGCCGACCGAATTTTTAGCTTTTATCTTGAAGAATTAAGCAGATTATCATCTGAACTTCCCATTAGTGAAGGCATTGTAACGGTCACACAAGACATAAAGGAATTAGCAGCGCAAACGACCGATGCTTCTCCGCATCGGCGTCGAGAGCCTTACAGATTAGCAATATCAAGGATCATTGAAAGGCTTCATGTAACAAGACAGTCGATTGAGGACAGCGGCCATCCAAAAAATGCAGATCGAAGCGATTGCTACACTTCACCGCTCGAATTTAAAAATGATCTCGATAAAATTAATAATTCATTGCGGGAGAACGGATCAGGTGTATTGGCCCGAGGTCGCTTGAGGCACCTGAGACGAGCAGTAGACTGTTTCGGTTTCCATCTTGCCGTATTGGATTTACGGCAAAACTCCGCAGTCCATGAAAGGACAATCAATGAACTCATCCACTCAATCAACCCTTCAATTGATTATCTTTCGCTCACGGAAGATCAGCGTATCAGTTTATTGCTCGCTGAGCTGGTGAACCCCCGACCACTTTTGTCACCGCATATTGAGTATAGTCCGGAAACCAAAGGTGAACTTGCTGTATTCAAGACTGCGGCAAGTGCCCACGAGCAGTATGGCACGGACGTCATAACAAATTGCATAATTTCCAAAGCTGAGGGCGTTTCGGATATTCTGGAACTTGCTATCCTGTTGAAGGAATTCGGCCTTATTGATTCGAACGGCAAGAGTTCGATGAACATCGTCCCGCTTTTTGAAACAATAAATGACTTAAGATTTTGCGCCGAGGTAATCGATAAACTCCTCTCCCTGCCTGCGTATCGGAAGCTAATAAGCAGCCGAAATGACTTGCAGGAAGTCATGCTCGGCTATTCCGACAGCAACAAGGACGGCGGATTTGTGACGTCGGGATGGGAACTTTACAAAGCTGAAATCAAACTAGTCGAAGTGTTCCATAAGCATCGTGTAAAGTTACGCCTGTTCCATGGTCGTGGAGGCTCTGTTGGTCGTGGGGGTGGCCCAAGTTATGATGCAATTCTTGCACAGCCTGGGGGGGCAGTATCCGGTAGCATAAGAATTACTGAGCAAGGTGAAATAATCGCCAGCAAATACTCAAACGCCGAGGTAGGGCGGCGTAATTTGGAAATCATTGCAGCAGCAACGCTTGAGGCAAGTATACTTAACCCCGATAAACCAGCACCAAAAGATGATTATCTTGATGCGATGGAAGTTTTATCGGCAAATGCTTATCAAAGTTACCGAAAACTTGTATATGAAACGGACGGATTTTTAGACTATTTCTGGAATTCAACTGTAATAACCGAGATTGCCACACTCAATATCGGCAGCCGTCCAGCCTCACGAACCCAAACCAGAAAGATTGAAGACTTAAGGGCGATCCCATGGGTATTCAGTTGGGCGCAATGCCGCCTAATGCTTCCGGGGTGGTATGGATTTGGCTCCTCTGTAAAGTTTTGGATTGAGAATTATCCTGACAAGGGACTACCCTTCCTGCAGGAGATGGCTTCTGAATGGCCATTTTTCCGGACACTGCTGTCGAACATGGACATGGTACTTTCAAAAAGTTCTATCGCAATAGCTTCCAGATATGCAGAATTGACACCGGATAAGGTATTACGCGATCAGATTTTTGGTCGAATTAAGCAAGAGTGGACAGACTCGATAGAAATGCTTCTAAACATTACAAAGCAATCAAGCCTTTTAGAAAAAAACCCCCTTCTTGATCGCTCAATAAGGAATAGGTTCCCATATCTCGACCCACTTAATCATGTTCAGGTAGAGTTACTCAAACAACATCGATCTAAATCTGGCGGAGATCTAATGCTTCAGGGAATTCAGCTAACCATAAATGGAATATCAGCCGGATTGAGAAATAGCGGGTAAATTTTATCAAACACCTAAATGCTTGGCCATAGAAAATGTTAAAATTACTACAGCGCCCGAATCTCTCTGCCCCCGATGGTAAGATTCATTCGATTACTCCTGAGACAGCAAACTGGTCTTATGTCGGCTTTGACGTTTACAAGATCGAGGCTGGCGAAACGGTAAGCCATGAAACACTTGGAAACGAAGTATGCCTTGTGCTCATTTCAGGGTCGGCCACAGTTAGGGCAGAAAGTGTTGATTTCGGAATAATTGGCGCACGAAATTCCCCTTTCGATTCCCTACCATGGTCGGTCTATGTGCCGGCCAAGTCGAGTTGGCATTTGCAAGCTCTAACCACTCTTGAATTTACTGTATGTAAGGCACCCGCGACAGGTAAATTGCCTCCGCGACTAATTCCGCCGAGTGATGTAGTTGAAGAAACGCGCGGAAAGGGAACCAACACACGGCATGTTCGCAACATCTTGCCAGACAGCTCGCCGCACGCGGAAACCCTCTTGGTGGTCGAGGTCATCACTCCTGGTGGCAACTGGTCCAGTTACCCGCCCCACAAACATGATACTGACGCGTTTCCAAAAGAGACCTATCTGGAAGAAACATACTATCATCGCTTGAATCCACCACAAGGGTTTGGCTTTCAGCGTGTATACACCGATGATCGAGCGATAGACGAAACAATGGCTATTTCAGATCGCGATGTGGTGCTTGTTCCTCGCGGGTATCACCCTGTTAGTGCCCCTCACGGATTTGATTTGTATTATCTCAACGTCATGGCTGGCCCGATCAAATCATGGAAATTCTCAATGGCACCGGAGCATGCATTTCTTGGGTGGTAAGTTCAAATTTTATGCAAAATTGCTGCGTAACCTTGAGGTTAGGTCGACTATATAATCATAAACAAGTCGAACTCTCGCCAAATCCCGGACATCGTTGTGCGCAACTATCCAATATGCACGCCTTATCGAATGTTCGGGAAGTATTCTAACAAAATCAGGATCATTTCGAGCAATATAATCATGCAGAACTCCAATACCTATCCCGCTTCGAACAGCTTCAATTTGACCAATCATAGCAGCACACTCGAAATGCTTTTCCGATTCAATTTTTAATTCATCAAGATAATCAAGCGCACGAGTATAAATCAGATCTGGAACGTAGGTCACGATCCTGTGTTTTGAGATATCGCCTATATTTGAGATCGTTTCATGACGATCAAAATATGTCCGTGATGCGTAGAGGCTCAGGGTATAATCAGTCAGCTTTCGAACTGTAATCTTTCCTTCGGTCGGCGGTTCAATTGTTATCGCAATATCCGCTTCTCTTTTGGAAAGCGAAAACGCCCGAGGTAGTGGTACAAGTTGAACTCTCAAATTCGGATTTTGATCAATAAAATCGCCTAAAAACTTGGCAAGTATGTAGGTTCCAAAACCATCTGGCGTGCCTATCCGAATTGTTCCGGAAATAGCAACATCATGACCTGAAATTTCTGTTTGTACTCTTAGAAACTCCGTTTCAATACGTTCCGCAACGATTAAGAAACTTTCTCCAACAGCTGTTAATCGACAGCCACTAGTCGTTCTTTCAAATAATTTTGCGCCGAGCGAGGCTTCCAATGCATTCATTCTTCGACTGACCGTCGTGTGATCCAGAGAAAGTGATCTTGCCGCAGCCAAAAACTGCCCCTGGCGAGCGACTGCCAAAAATATCCTAGTTTGATCCCAATCCATTTAATGCCTCTTTTTGCACAATTGATGCGCAAGATACGCTATTGTTGTGCGTTAAATCATAAGGCATAAATAATCCATACAAAATGGAGATTGTAATGATTCAAGAGCTTTCCCACTTCATTGGCGGCAAACATATAAAAGGCACGTCAGGACGATTTGCAGATGCATTCTGGCCAATGACTGGCGAGATTGCATCAAAAGTTCCACTTGCATCCAAGGATGAAGTGAGATTTGCGGTTGAGAACGCAAAGGCGGCGCAGCCAGCATGGGCAGCCACTAATCCTCAACGTCGTGCCAGAGTGATGATGAAGTTTCTCGAACTAGCTAACGCCGAGTACGACGCACTTGCCACTCTCCTCGCCCGCGAGCACGGAAAAACTATTGCCGATGCGAAAGGAGATATCCAAAGAGGGCTTGAGGTTGTTGAATTTTGCATCGCCGCCCCTCACTTGCTCAAAGGCGAGTTTACGGATGGCGCGGGCCCAGGAATTGACATGTACTCGATGCGCCAACCATTAGGTGTAGTGGCGGGCATTACGCCATTTAATTTTCCTGCAATGATCCCATTATGGAAATGCGCACCCGCAATTGTCGCGGGAAATGCATTTATCCTAAAACCCTCCGAACGTGACATTGGTGTGCCCCTTCGTATTGCAGAACTCTTTATTGAAGCAGGCCTCCCGGCTGGTATTCTCAATGTCGTCAACGGCGACAAAGAAGCAGTTGATGCCCTACTCGATGATCCCGACGTTAAAGCAATCGGCTTTGTGGGTTCGACGCCGATTGCAGAGTACGTGTACACGCGTGGAACTGCAGCAGGAAAGCGTGTTCAATGCTTTGGCGGCGCAAAAAACCATATGATTATCATGCCCGATGCGGACATGGATCAGGCAGTCGATGCATTAATGGGAGCAGGATATGGATCAGCTGGAGAGCGTTGCATGGCCATATCTGTCGCAGTCCCTATTGGAAAAGCCACAGCAGATCGCTTGATTGAAGCTCTGATCCCCCGCGTGGAAAGTTTAAAGGTTGGGACCTCGCTTGATCCTTCAGCAGATTTTGGTCCACTAGTTACCCAAGCGCACCTAGAAAAGGTGAAAGCGTACGTAGACCTCGGCATCAAGGAAGGTGCCGCACTTAAAGTCGATGGACGAAACTTCAAACTCCAAGGTTATGAGAGCGGTTACTATATGGGTGGATGCCTGTTCGACAATGTAACAAAAGATATGCGCATCTATAAGGAAGAAATATTCGGACCTGTATTATCAGTGGTTAGGGCGCAGGATTATGCAGAAGGTCTTGCATTAGCGAACGATCATGAGTACGGCAACGGAGTTGCAATTTATACGCGTGACGGCGACGCAGCACGCGATTTTGCTTCAAAAGTTCAGGTAGGTATGGTTGGAATCAATGTCCCGATCCCAGTTCCACTAGCGTACTATACCTTCGGCGGCTGGAAGCGCTCTGGATTTGGCGACCTGAACCAACATGGTCCGGATGCGTTCCGCTTTTACACAAAGACAAAAACAGTCACATCGCGCTGGCCTTCAGGCATAAAAGACGGTGCGGAATTTGTGATTCCAACAATGAGATAAAATTCCAAAATTTAGCAACTTGCTTTGAGGCGCATCAAGATAAAAGCGCCTCAAAGCGATTAAGGCAACAAAATGATTTAGAGAATTATTTATCTACATTTTCATGATATTTTGCTTCGAAAAATCATTTTTATAAAAATCAAAAAACAAGTTGAATAAATAACAAAACCCGAAACACTTAGTGCAATAAGATTAAGAACTGCACTCAATTTTTCATTATAAATGATTGAATTAAAAATTGTTGAGGACATAAAATACGTAAATGATGCCAATATACACGCTGAAATTAGTGTTGAAAAAATTATGCGTATTAGAGAACGATCAATACGGAGATATTTTTTTCGAAATCCCAGATATCCCAGAATCGCAAAAGTAACCCAAGCCCCCATTGCTGTCGCGTAGGCTAGTCCCGCCGCACCAAACTCGGCGTAGAGCAAGAATTTCAAAAAGACATTTGATCCAATTCCAAAAACAGAGGCGATCAATGGGGAATATGTATCTTGTCTAGCCAGAAAACCGTAAGAAACTGGTCTCAGCAGCATTATAGGGATTAGCCCCAACGCATAAGCCGAAAGAACACTAGAAGCAGCAAGTGACGCTTCTTTTGTGAAAGCACCATGCAAGAACAACGCGTCAAAAATCAAATCAGGTATCAATATAAATGCAACAAAAAAAGGTAGCGTCAAAGCAAATGTCATTCCGATGACTTTATTCTGCGCTCTTTCAGCCTTAGCCGTGTCTTCAACACCGAGGTGCTTGCTCATTACAGGTAATAATACGGTTCCTGCCGCGACAGCAATAATACCGACAGGCAACTGGTATATTCTATCAGCATAATATATTGCCGATACAGACCCAGTGGGCATTAATGATGCTAGAATTGTGTCGGCAAACATTGCAATCTGGATACCCCCCGAACTTACCACTGCTGGGCCAAGTGATCTGAAAAATCCACGTAATGAGGTATCAAGGATAGGCCATTGAAATTTGGGTAAACAGCCCGCCCGCCGAGCGTTTACTAGCAATATTAGAATTTCAAAAATTCCTGCGATCGTTACTCCCCAAGCTGCTGCGTGTCCGGCACTGGGAAATAAAAAGGCAAAGCCGACAAAAACGACAACAGAAACATTGAGTAAAATTGGCGCAGCGGCAGCCGAAGCAAACCGATTATGGGCATTAAGAACACCTGATAACAGAGTAACGATCGAAACAAGTAGCAGATATGGAAAGGTTATCCGCGTCAGTTCGATCGTAAGTGCATATTTATTAGGATCATTCGAAAATCCGGGGGCTAATAGCTCAATAACCAAAGGCATTTGCCACAACGCAAAGATGCTCAAGATCGTTAGGGTCGCTACAAGAACCGATAATATTTTTCCTGCAAAATTTTGAGCTTTCGCAGAACCATGAATTGCCATCTCTCGTGAATAAGCCGGAACAAAAGCCGAATTGAAAGCGCCCTCGCCGAATATAGATCTCAAATGATTAGGAAGTCGTTGCGCGACTACAAACGCATCAGCAACTAATCCAGCTCCGAGAAATGAAGCTAAAACAATATCTCGGGCAAACCCGGTGATCCTTGAGAGTAAGGTCAATCCACCGACCGACATTATTGATCTAATCATACCTTGGATTTTCTCAGGAAGTCGAGTTGGAGGGATCGATAATTCAATTTTGCTCAGATAGGATTAGGGTTGTTCGATCTTATTCCTTTCAAAGTCTGTTAAAATCAGATTTCAAATACTCGAACTGCGAGACAAATAATCAACAAGTTAATAAATTAAATAACATTTCTTGCCTCAACAAATATTAACAATTTTTGCTGCATCGATTATTTAAAATGAACAATTAGATCAGGCTCAAAGCCTGATCTAATTGTTCATTGGTCTCGCTTATCTATTCACGAAGTAGCATTTTCGTACATTTCAAGAACATAATCCCAATTTATAAGATGTTCTACAAAAGCCTTTAAATAATCGGGGCGTCTGTTTCTATAATCAATGTAATAAGAATGCTCCCAAACGTCAACGCCGAGGATAGGCTTAGCACCATGTACTAAAGGACTTTCACCGTTTTGAGTTTTTGAAACAACAAGCTTTCCATCTTTTACGGAAAGCCAAGCCCAACCCGATCCAAACTGGGTCGTACCAGCAGCAATGAAGTCCTCTTTGAATTTATCGACAGAACCTATACTTTCGACAAGTGCCTTTTCAATCTTACCCGGAACTGAACCACCGCCATTCGGCTTCATCCAATTCCAAAAATGCTTGTGGTTATAATGTTGGCCTACATTATTAAACAAACCCGCATTTTTACCAAAAGATCCAACAACTACATCTTCTATGGACTTCCCTTCCCATTCCGAACCCTTAATCAGATTGTTGCCATTATTCACATAGGCTAGATGATGTTTATCGTGGTGATATTCGAGTGTCTCTTTTGACATATAAGGCTGAAGAGCATCGTGGGAGTAAGGAAGATCTGTTAGCGTAAACATCTTTGGCTCCTTTAGAGAATTTAACCGACAGCCGGTTATATTTTTTCAATGCTATCTTATTCATTTTCTAGGCTTCGGGCAATCCCGACACCCAAAATCTACCAAAGTTAAACTCAGCGGAATGCGATCGAAGATTTACCGCAAAAAATAACTCGCATTGTAAATAGAGTAGTTCTTAGAGCCTCCACAATTCACTCTTGACCGACGGCGGGTGTAAAATGCAAAATTGTAGCATTAATGCAATAACGAAGTCCTGTAGGCCGAGGTCCATCCGGAAAAACGTGACCCAAGTGCGCGTCGCACGTTGCACAAAGCACTTCGACACGTCTCATTCCAAGTGAACCATCCAGTCGCTCAATTATTGCCTCATCGTCAATCGGCTCAAAAAAACTAGGCCAACCAGATCCTGATTCATATTTCGAACTCGAGTCAAACAATACAGTCTCGCAGCAAACACACTCATATTGCCCATCTCTTTTTTCATCCCATCCGGGACCGGAACAAGCACGCTCTGTCGAATGCTCGCGAGCAATTCGAAACTGCTCAGGTGTCAAAATTTCACGCCACTCCGAGTCAGGCTTTATAACCTTTCTCAAACTATTGAACGGAACCACAAAAGCCTCCATTAATGCGCGATGTTTTCACGATACCATATCTCGACTCAATATCTCAACTTTGTAAATTTTGACTTTTACATTTCATCTGAGGCTCCTACTTTCCCCCAATTATTGGAAAACCCATAATCAGAGGACTAACCAATAAGTCGAAAGCGATGTAGGTATCATGTCACAATTTCCAGACTCTAAATGCCAACCTGAAATAAGCTTTACATAAGAATGCGTGAGTTGGATTATCCAGACGATCTTTTATGAGATTTGCTCATTGCATTCTGCACCTAAACCGCGCCTATACGAATGGAATTGGTTTCTCATAAAAAAAACGTTAGTGATAAATAGGTGTATACTGACGATTGTTGCGTTTAAAATTTGTATTTTTTGAACGCTCAATCAAAATTTTGCTTAATTCAACCGCGGACAGAGCCATGAACACGTTCAAAGCAATTACGATTTCAAAAGAGGACACTGGTTCGCAAAATGTTGCCTATCGCGATATGATGGACACTGATCTGATGGACGGCAACGTGGATGTACGGGTTAGCCATTCAACAATAAATTATAAAGATGGCCTCGTTCTTTCAGGAAAATCAGCAGTTGTGCGAAAGTTTCCCATGATCGCGGGAATTGATTTTGCTGGAGTGATCGAGCGATCTACTCACCGCGATTTTAAACCGGGTGATCGAGTTTTGCAGAACGGATTCGGTCTAAGTGAGACGCACTATGGGGGATATTCACAAAAAGTGCGCGTAAATGGTGATTGGCTTGTAAAAATTCCTGAGCAATTCTCGGAACTTGACGCGATGGCGATTGGGACAGCAGGCTACACAGCTATGCTGAGTGTATTGGCTCTGGAAAGACATGGACTTCGGCCATCTGAAGGTCCAGTTGTTGTGACGGGCGCGGCTGGCGGAGTGGGCTCAATAGCAATCTCCATTCTATCACACCTCGGATGGCACGTCATTGCCTCAACTGGTCGTCTTCAGGAAAGTGAATACCTAAAGGAAATAGGCGCAGCAGAAGTTATTGATCGAAAAGAACTTTCTGCTCCAGGCCGCCCGCTCGGCAAGGAGCGTTGGATTGCGGGTGTAGATTCAGTCGGATCACATACTTTGGCAAATATATTGGCTATGACGAAGGCAGGTGGTGCGGTAACTGCGTGCGGTCTTGCTCAAGGAATGGATCTTCCAGCAAGCGTGGCTCCCTTTATTCTGCGAGGCGTATCGTTACTTGGCATTGACAGCGTAAATTGTCCCATGCCCCGACGGGTCGACGCTTGGAACAGGCTTGCGAAAGACCTCGATCTAGCCAAGCTTCATTCGATGACTACGGTTATTCCATTTGATCAGGTTGTTGACACTGCGCCCTTGATCCTGAACGGCGAAATTAGAGGACGAATTGTTGTAAAAATTTCCTAGTTTGTTGACTTCAGACCTTCGATCAATGCCTTCCGACGCATTAATTCTGTTGAAGCGAGGTCCAAAAACGCTCTCACACGGGGTGAAGATCGCAAATCTGGATGAGTCAGTATCCATAGGCCCGTAGCAAACTCGGGGTTCGGATCCGTCAACCTTACAAGTTTTGGGCGCTGATCCGCGATTAGGCAAGGCAGCGGCCCAACACCAACACCCTCTTCTACTGCTTCAGCGAGGCCTAATACAGTATTAATCTTGATGGCTATTCGTGCTTCGGGGACACGCTCTCTAACAAAGCGAACGGCACGAATATGGCCAAGTTGGTCTCCAAGAGACACCCAATTTCGGGTGCTCAGTACATTCATATCAGGAGGTTGCCCGATTTCAGCGTCTGGAAAGTCAGCTTTCAAACCATAAATCGCCCAGTTTAACGCACAAATTCGCCTTCCAACCAGTGTTTCAGGTGGGCTATCCGTTGCGCGAATGGCAATATCTGCGTCACGTTTGGATAAATTGAGAACCTGATTGGATAACACAATATCTAGATTTATCGTCGGGTACGCGCGTCTAAATGATGCGAAGATCGGCATCAACAAATAAACCAAAAGTGTATCATTCGTAGTAACACGCAGTTCACCGGACGGAATGAGTTTATTTCCCATTAATTTTCGGGTAAACGCATTCACATCCTCATCCATCCTCATGGCCAACTGGACCATTTCCTCGCCAGCTGAGGTGAGAGAATATCCCGTCCGGTGACGTTCGAAGATTATAATGCCAATGCGCTTTTCAAGGTCCGCCAGACGGCGGAACACTGTCGAGTGGTTGATTGAAAGTGCATCGGCAGCCCCATTTAATGTCCGAGTATCTGCTATTGCTTTTACAAGCCGGAAATCATCCCATGGAATCTGCATTTGCAAACTCTCCCTTAAAATGCAGCCATTTCAGCTTGATCGCGCGACTGAGGTTTCCAAATAAGGTTACCTTAGATCGTGATCTTTTGAGCAAAACCTTCACAACTATCTTGGGCTTGCTGCCCGTCGAAGCCTATCATTTATTGCTTCACCGATGCCGATATTTGGAATCGGAGCAACTGCGATCATACGAACTCCCTCGGTATCAAGTATTCTGAGGTACTGGAATAGATTGGCGGCAGCTTCAACGAGATTCGATGATGGGCTCAAATTCAAGTATTTATGGGCCCTTTCCGCATTTTTTGCTTCATCTTCTCCAAAACTGAGCAATGATTCTCCGACTTCAACGGTATCAGCGTTCAATCGCACAAAAGCATTAGGCGCGTAGTGGGAAGACAGCATTCCAGGGGCTGTTAATTTATCGTTCGACTGACCAACATCAGTCCCATTTTTTACTGACTTTCCAATTACTGAACTTAAGAGGCTTGAAGAGATGCCGCCTGGCCGCAATATCTGAACCTCATTTTCGCCACAGTAAACAATCGTTGACTCAAGTCCAATTTCAGCGCGTCCTCCATCAAGTATGAGATCAATTCTCCCAAAAAGATCATGTGAGACATGCTCCGAAATCGTCGGACTTACCTTTCCCGAGCGATTTGCGGACGGTGCGACAACCGGTCGGTTTACGGCCTCTAGCAGAACACGAGCGACAGGGTGTGATGGAACTCGTATTGCTATTGTTTCCAAACCTGAAAGTGCCAATTCACAAACATCGCAATTATATGATTTAGGTACAACAAGTGTTAGAGGGCCTGGCCAAAATGCCAGTGCTAATTTTCGAGCATCATCACAAAAATTTCCAAGCTTTTCCGCAGCACTTTGATCAATCACGTGGCTAATCAAAGGGTTAAAGCTGGGACGCCCCTTCGCAGCGTATAATTTCGCGACTGCGAGCGGGTTCGTTGCATCTGCCCCTAGACCATAAACAGTTTCGGTTGGAAATGCGACGAGGCCCCCGGAACGCAGAATTGACGCACCGGCCAAAATGCTGTCCGCATCCACGCCTGTTACCCGCGTCAGCAAATCTAATTTGCCCTCAGTCATGCTAATCATTGCCAAGATAGGTTGTTCAGCAGTGTGTATTGATTCATACTGCATATTTAAATGTTACCTATCACGACTCTGATGCTCATTGTAAAAAACTCTTCAACTTCGAGAGGGATATTCTTTTCATGCATTTCAAAGCGCCAGTCGAAGAAATTTTCTCGTCTCTCCGGGTTTTTGGCCTTCAAGAGCTTCTTGATGACAAGTTTCTCCCACATCTTGATTGTGAAACGGCTGAATCAATCCTGATTGAGGCAGGCAAGTTCGCCTCTGATAGAATTGCACCATTAAATCAAATTGGCGATCAAACTGGTGCGCAATATCACAATGGGACTGTAACTCTTCCACATGGTTGGAAAGAAACTTATGTTGACTGGGCCAATGCGGGCTGGAATGGCCTCAATGCGCCAGAAAAATTTGGCGGCCAAGGTTTGCCACAAATGGTCCACTCTGCGTGCAGCGAAATGTGGAGCAGCGCTTCAATGGCGTTCATGCTCGGCCCATTGTTAACATCAGGCGCGATTGAAGCTCTCGTGTCTCACGGATCAAATAAATTACAACAGATTTATTTAGAAAAGCTTGTCTCCGGTGAATGGATGGGCACCATGAACCTAACCGAACCTCAAGCAGGATCGGATTTAAGCGCCCTTCGGACCAAAGCTGAGCCTGCAGACGATGGCAGTTATCGCATTCGGGGACAAAAAATATATATCACCTATGGCGAGCACGATCTTACTGAGAATATTATACATCTTGTGCTAGCTCGATTGCCTGATGCACCTGCAGGAACCCGCGGGATATCCTTGTTTCTCGTTCCAAAGTTTTTGGTTAATCCAGACGGCTCGATAGGTGCCCGTAATGATGTTCGTTGTGCCGGAATTGAGAAAAAGCTGGGTATTCACGCCTCCCCTACATGTACAATGGTGTATGGAGACGGAGAAGGAGCTATCGGCTACCTGATTGGTGAAGAAAATCGTGGGCTAGCCTGCATGTTCACAATGATGAACAGTGCTCGACTTGGTGTTGGCCTTGAAGGTGTAGCCATTGCTGAGCGCGCAACACAGCTAGCGTTCTCATATGCTAAAGAACGGAAACAAGGGCGATCATTGAATTACAGCACGGATTCGATGAGCCCAATTATTGCTCATCCGGACGTACAACGGATGCTACTTACGATGCGTGCTGAAACAGATGTATCCCGGGCATTGTGTTTTTTAACTGCGGCAGCAATTGATCGTTCTCGATTGGAAGAAACACTCGAAAAACGTCAGGTTGCAGCTGAAAATGCAGCATTATTGACCCCTGTTGCGAAGGCGTATTCAACGGATATGGGTATTGAAGTGGCATCACTCGGGATACAAGTTCACGGTGGTATGGGATTTATCGAAAGCACTGGAGCTGCTCAGCATCTGCGCGATGCACGAATTGCCTCAATATACGAGGGTACGAACGGCATTCAGGCTATCGATCTTGTCACTCGCAAACTTCCGCTCTCCGGAGGACGTGCTGTCAGCCGACATATCGCATTTCTCCGAGAAATCTTGAAAAATGCACCGCCGGACCAGAACGCAGGCTCTTTGCTAGTGCGAGCAGGCGAGGCCATTGATTCATTGGAAATTGCAACGGATTGGATCAACAAGAATTCGAAAGATCGCACCGATGAGGTTCTAGCTTCTGCTGACCGGTATTTGAAACTGTTTGCTCTCGCTACCGGGGCTGCCGCTTTGATAAAGTCAGCCTTTGCTGAGAACTCGCCCAAAACTAGGCAACAAAAAATTGCAATCGCCAGATTTTATGCAGAGCAACGTGCCGTTGACGCACCCAGTCTCTGCAGAGCAGTCATAGAAGGTGCATCTGCCGTAAAATTTGCAGCAGCGGTCTTCGAAGACTGAGAAAATACCCAATGAATGCAAGGAACCCCGATGACACTGGCAAAAAAGACCCTCTTCATTACGGGCGCATCGAGAGGAATAGGGCTCGCAATCGCGCTAAAGGCCGCACGTGACGGGGCAAATATCGCAATTGCTGCGAAAACTGTCGTGCCCCATCCTAAAATTGAGGGGACTATCTATTCTGCCGCTGAGCAAATTGAAGCTGAAGGCGGAAAGGCATTGCCAATTCCCTGTGACGTGAGAGATGAAGAACAGGTAAAAAGCGCAATCAAACAAGCTGCCCAAAGGTTTGGAGGTATTGATATCGTCGTAAATAATGCGTCGGCAATTCAATTAACGCGGACACCAGAGACGGAAATGAAGCGCTTTGATTTAATGCAGCAGGTCAATGCCCGCGCGACGTTCATGGTATCAAAATATGCGATACCTCATCTCGAAAATGCGAAAAATCCGCATATTTTAATGCTCTCCCCGCCTCTAGACATGCAGGAGAAATGGTTTGCGCCGCATCTGGCTTACACAATGTCAAAATTCGGGATGAGCCTTGTGGTACTCGGACTCGCAGGTGAACTTCGTGACAAGAAAATTGCGGTCAATGCACTATGGCCAAGAACGACGATTGCGACTGCAGCAATCAAGAATCTACTCGGCGGCGACGAGATGATGCGGGCGAGCCGCTCACCACAGATTATGGCGGATGCTGCTTATGCGATCTTCATGAAGTCTGCAGCCTTATTTACGGGTAATTTTCTGATTGATGATACGTTTTTGGCTTCAGAAGGTGTGACCGATTTTGAAAAATATGCGATGCAGCCTGGAGTTCGGCTTCATCCTGACTTTTTCGTTCCGGATAGTAAGTAGAACACTCGATGTGCGGACGTTTTGCTCTTACAATCACCCCCGAACTCCTGAAAAAGGTCTTTAGCTATGAGAAAATGCCAAATTTTCCTCCTTTAACAAATATTTCACCGACGCAGCCGGTCGTAACCATTACTCAAGATCATCAGAAACGTCATTTTCAGCTCATGAGATGGGGCTTTATTCCAAGCTGGGTCACGGATCCTGCAGATTTTCCGCTGCTTTTTAACGCAAGAAGTGAAACTGCCTCGGAGAAGCCGGCATTTCGTGCCGCAATCCGGCACCGCAGATGTTTGATCCCCGCGAGCGGATTTTATGAGTGGCGGCACGATGGAAAAGTCAAAATACCATTTCTGGTTGCAATGAAAGACAGATCCCCTCTCGCACTTGCCGGTGTCTGGGAAACCTATTCCGGAGGCGACGGCTCGGAAATTGACACGGTTGCTATCATCACAACTTCCGCGAACGCTGAGGTGGCTCCACTTCACAACCGGATGCCAGCTATTATTTCGCCGCCAGATTTTTCACTCTGGCTCGATTCATCAGCGCCCAACTTAACGGAAGCGCTCTCGCTGTTACGCCCTGCGCCGGATGGGCTTCTTGAGATCGAACCCTACGACCCTGTTAAAGGACCGCTCACTCTTGAGAAACATCCACTAAAGAGACCGAAAGATGAAAATAAAACACGGAAATCGGATCAGTTTGATTTGTTCTAAACCAATTTCGGGCTGACGACCTTGCCAGGATTGAGAATGTTTTTGGGATCGAATGTCAGCTTTAACGCCCTCATCATATCGTAAGCGACAGGATCTTTGACTTTTTCAAGCATTCCTCGCTTCAATCGACCAATGCCGTGTTCCGCAGAAATCGATCCATTCGCTTTGAGTGTGTAACCATGGACAATTTCATTTACTTCATCCCAACGCGCTAAAAACGCCGATTTATCAGCCCCGATCGGTTGGGTCATATTGAAATGCAGATTTCCATCGCCAAGATGGCCGAAAGGCACCGGCCGAATACCGGGAATCAGAAGTTCAACATCACGATTTACGTTGGCAATCAGTTGCGGGACTGATGCTAACGGCACAGAAATATCGTGTTTGATGGACCCGCCCTCGAACCCTTGCGCATCGGAGAGACTTTCGCGCAATCTCCAGAAATCATCCCGCTGATCCAGCGACGAAGCTATAACTGCGTCGGAAACGAGCTCTTGCTCAAAAGCTTCTGCCAACAGCTGTTCAAATACCTCACTCAGGCCATCATTTCCGGCAGACGAGAGTTCCATCAGAACATACCAATCGTGACGAATTGATAGAGGATCCCGATTATTCGGGATGTGCTGAACGACCATTTCGATGCCTAATCTGGGCATTAACTCGAACGTGGTGAGTGCGGAACCTGATTTTTTCTTTGCTAAAGTAAAAAGTTGAAGTGCGTTTTCAGGCGAAGTCAGGCCACAGATTGCGGTAGAACGTGATTTTGGAGCTGGAAAGAGCTTCAAAACGACAGCGGTAATGATCCCCAAAGTTCCTTCGGACCCTATGAAAACGTTGCGAAGGTCATATCCGGTATTGTCTTTTCGTAATTTTCCCAGTCCGTTCCATACCCGCCCATCTGCCAGAACGACTTCGAGCCCCAAAACGAGATCTCGCGCATTGCCATAGGCGAGAACAGCAGTTCCTCCCGCATTTGTCGCGAGATTTCCGCCAATTGTGCAGGAACCTTCGGATGCAAGAGAGAGGGGGAACAGTCTATCTACCGATTCAGCGGCTTCTTGCACAGTTTTAAGAGTTACTCCCGCATCCACCGTCATCGTGTCCGACAAAGGATCGACCTCGCGAACCTGATTCAACCTTTTCAACGATAAAACGATTTCATTTCCAGTTTCAAAAGGAATGCTCCCACCCACAAGGCCAGTGTTACCGCCTTGCGGAACAATTCCGATATTTTCTGAAACACAAATCCGAACAATTTCAGATACTTCTTGCGTGTTACCCGGCTTCACAATTGCGAATGCACTGCCTTGGTACAATCCGCGCCAGTCTGTCAAAAAAGGGCGCATTTCGGCAGGATCGGTCAAAACATGCTTTGATCCGATGATTTCAGCAAATTTATCGAGAATTTTCCCGTAATCATTCAGTTCAGTGTGCGCCATCTCTTACCCCAACAAACGCCTTGGCCGCTTTGTTTCCGGCTTTTTCTCAAAAATGCCCACAAGTTCGATATGGGCAGAATACAAAAACTGATCAACCAAGGTAAGCGCGTTGAGTTTATACCCACCATCAATCAAAATTCGGGCATCACGCGCAAAACTCGTCGAATTACATGAAACCGCTGCGACCAAACGTACATTTGAGCGCGCAATTTCAAGCGCTTGCGCTTCTGCACCTACCCTAGGAGGATCAAATACGAGGGCATCAAACGCGTTGAGTTCCTGCGCCAGAAGCGGTCGGCGGAACAGATCACGTGCCTCTGTCGTCAAGGGCCGCAAATCGGACGTTTCCCGGGCAGCGCGATCAAGTGCACCAATAGCGGGTTGATCACTATCGACGGCGTGTACTTTGGAAGATTTTGCCAATCTGAGTGCAAAAGGCCCGACGCCGCAGAAGAGATCTGCAACGGATTTTGCTCCAGAAAGTGCATTCACGACCAGAAAAGCGAGCGTTTCTTCCCCTAATTCGGTAGCCTGAAGAAAACTTCCCGGCGGCAAAACAACAGAAGCGGTACCCATCTGAACGATCGGTGGTCGCCGAATGATGATTGGATCGCCGTGAATCGACAGGCGCGCAAGATCGAGCCGCTCGGCCTCACGCGCAAGATACTGACGTAAGGACGGCGAAACGGGGCCGTGACCTCGAATATCAACGTCAAGCCCAGCTGATGTTTTCGTGATCGCGACATCAAGCGGCTTCCGTGCTTTTGACAGAGCCTGAGCAAGCGCACTTGCTACTTCGGATGATCGTTCAAGACCTGAAACAAGGATCGGACAGGTATCAATTTCAACCAATTTATGGCTTCGAGAGGCCATAAATCCGCTTATCGCCTTGCCCTGTTCAAATCTCGTATGAAGTGTAACACGTCTGCGGCCAGCGCCGTGGGCAGCAATCGGGACAGCAACAGGATACTCAATTTCGCCATATGACAGAGCTTTAAGCACCAATTCCCGCTTCCAGTCACCGTAGAGCGAGGCTGCAAGATGTTGCATGGAACAGCCGCCGCAGCGTTGGAATAGCGGACAAACAGGCTGAATTCGTGTTGGTGAAGCCTTTTCAACGGCAACCAAACGCCCGACTGAGCCCTCGATTTCAACGAGGACCTGTTCACCCGGCAATGCAAAGGGAACATGTACCGCTTCGCCGCCAAGATGAGCGAGGCCATCGCCTTTTTGCCCAAGCGCTTCAATTGAAAGAGAGTGTGTCCGGATCATCTGCGAGAGGCCGCCATCAAAAATTCCCGGTTGCCGTCGCCGCCCATAATCGGCGACTCGATCAAGCCCGTAATCGTCCATCCCAAAGATTTTAAGCTCTCCGAGATGGTTTCGCAAACTTCCGCGTGAATCAATTCATCGCGAACAATGCCTTTAACGACCGCTTTTCGGCCTGCCTCGAACTGCGGTTTGATAAGACAGATGAGTTGAGCTTGCCGGGCAAGCAACTGGGCAATAGACGGAAGAATAAGCCTGAGCGAGATGAAACTGACATCTACAACCGCAAACGTCGGCATTTCTGGCAAAGAACCGGTCACAATCGACCGAATATCGGTATTTTCCAGCGACAAAACACGTCTATTTCTGGCAATTTTGGGATGTAACTGGTCTTTGCCGACATCGACAGCGGTCACGTGACGCGCACCCCGATTGAGCAACACATCGGTAAATCCGCCAGTCGAGGCACCGACATCGAGGCAATTCAACCCGCTTGGTGAAAGCTCAAAATGATCAAGCGCCGCAGCGAGTTTGACCCCTCCGCGGGAAACCCATGGAAATGCTGCAGAAGCAACCAATTCGGCGTTCGATGGCACGGATTCAGAAGGCTTTTTCAGAAAAGCGCCATCTGCACTGACCAATCCGGCAGAAATCGCTGCTTGCGCCTTTGAGCGGCTCTCAAAAAGCCCTTTTTCAACGAGAAGCACATCGGCGCGGGTTCGACGAACCAAATTATTCATTGCGGGTCCAATGGCACGACGCCTTTTGGACTGCCATCCGCACCAAGAGCAATCTTTTCGATGCGCATCTCGGCTTGTTTTAACAGGGTTTCGCAGTGAGTCCGCAGGACTTCGCCGCGGGAATACATGGCAATTGATTCCTCGAGAGGCACGTCGCCCCGTTCAAGCTTTCCGACGATCGCTTCGAGTTCAGCCAATGCTTTTTCGAAGGTAAGCGTTGAAACATCGGACAAGGAAACTTCAGTCACGGCAAAACTCCAGAAAGATCAGATTAAATTATCGATGAGATTGGGCCTCAAAGCAAGTAAACTAGCTTTCAAAGAGGCAAAGCTGTGGTCTTTTTGACAGTTCTAAGTGCCAAAGTCGACTGAACGCGCACAACGCCGGGTAAACGGGTGACGACATTGCGGTGGATACGTTCGAAATCCGCCGTATCCGAATAAACCACTCTCAGCAAGTAATCGGCAGTACCGGCGAGAAGGTAGCATTCAAGAATCTCAGCATGTTCGGCAACCGCTGCTTCGAACGTATCGAGACTTTGCCGCCCTTGTTGGTCAAGTGTGACCGAGACAAAGGCTGTTCCCGAGAGGCCGATCGCCTGTTCATCAAGCAAAAGAACAGTTCCGAGGACGAGGCCGCGTTGCTGAAGCAGGCTTACCCGCCTCAAACAGGCGGACGGCGACAGATTAACCCGCTCCGCGAGTTCCGCGTTCGTAATTGCCGCATCTTTCTGCAGCAATCTGAGAATGGCGCGATCCCGCGCTTCGAGTTCGATCATTCGAATTATCTACCACAATCAGGATCGTTTGTCGCAGGAAATTTGAAGAATGCACCTGTTGATCGCGCAGTTTCGTGGAACCTTTTTTTCGAGGCATGCAATGATGAAATATCATTCAAAGGGAGGATTCAATGCGTATTGGCGTTCCAAAAGAGATCAAAAATAACGAATTCCGGGTCGGTCTTGTTCCCTCATCAGTTGCCGAACTGGTTCACAATGGCCATCAGGTTACTGTTGAAACACAGGCGGGAATGGGTGCGGGCGTTACGGATGCGGATTATGTTGCCGCCGGTGCGACGATTTCGGCCAGTGCCGAGGATATTTTTGCCAATTCTGACATGATCGTGAAGGTCAAGGAGCCGCTTGCAGTCGAGCGGAAGCGGTTGAAAAAGGGGCAAATTCTTTTCACCTATCTCCATCTTGCACCTGATGCAGAGCAAACCAAGGATTTGATTGCTTCGGGGGCGACCTGCATCGCGTATGAGACCGTTACAGCGGCAACAGGCGGCCTGCCGCTTCTGACGCCAATGTCGGAGGTTGCAGGGCGTCTTGCGCCACAGGTTGGCGCACATAGTCTAGAAAAGGCTGCTGGAGGCCGTGGCGTACTTCTGGGCGGCGTTCCGGGTGTTCCTGCGGCGGAAGTCGTCATTCTCGGCGGCGGTGTCTCTGGAACCCACGCCGCGATGATTGCGCTCGGCATGGGTGCGAATGTCACCGTCGTTGATCGTTCGGCCGAGGTGCTGCGGCGGATTTCTGCGCAGTTCAACGGCGCGGTGCGGACGGCCTTCTCGACACGCGATGCGGTGCAGGACTTGGCCAAGACGGCTGATCTTCTTATCGGATGCGTGCTTGTGCCGGGAGCTGAAGCGCCTAAGCTGATTACGCGGGCGATGCTTAAGACCATGAAGCCCGGTTCGGTCATCGTCGATGTCGCGATCGATCAAGGCGGGTGCTGCGAAACATCGAAGGCGACGACGCATTCGGATCCGACCTATGTCGTTGATGGCGTTATCCATTATTGCGTTGCGAACATGCCGGGAGCGGTTGCGCGGACCTCTACATTTGCGCTGAACAATGGCACGCTGCCATTCGCTCTGGCCTTGGCGAACAAGGGCTGGAAGCAGGCGCTGATCGATGACAAGCACCTCCGGAACGGCCTGAATGTCCATGACGGCAAGGTGACTTGCAAGCCGGTTGCTGATGCGCAGGGACTTTCTTATACGAGTGCAGAGAGCATTTTGGGGCTGTAAAACGCGACAAAATAGGCCGGATTAGGGGGAAACGTCGTTTTTTTTGAAAGAACGACGTTCGTTTTGACCTTCTAACCCGGCTTTTTGAATTGGACACGTTGGAGCTTTAGTACGGTTATTTCCGGATATTTTAAACCAATTGGCGGAAATTGGACGATTTTTTACCACTCCAACGTTCCAGTTTAAACGGACACGTTTTTTTGTCCGCTGTAACAAACAAATTTCGTTTTAGAGAACAAAACGGAAAATTTTGTGAGAACACCCTCACCGCTTGCCGCCGCGCAGGCCGGGGGCTGGGCGTTCCTGGATGACGTTGCGACGGAAGCGGAAGAGTGCGGCTGGCCGTCCCTTCGTCGTGGTTTGCCCGCCTGTCGGTTCGACGAGGGCGCCGTTCTCGACGAGGCGGCGGAAATTCTGCTTGTGAAGATGGCGACCGGAAATCGCTTCGACGGTGCGTTGGAGGATCGTCAACGTAAACTCGGCGGGCATCAATTCGAAGACAACGGGGCGGTATTTGAGTTTGGCGCGAAGCCGCCCCATTGCGGTGGCGAGGATTCGGCGGTGGTCGTGACGCATGGGATCGCCAAAGGCAGAGACTGGATGCAGAGGGCCGGCATTGTCGCGACCATCGCGCGCGGCTTCAAAGAGGAGCCCAGCTTCATAGAGAAGCTCATAGCGCTCCAGAACTTTCTCCTCGTCCCACGGACTTGAACCGTTGCCAAAGCAGAGGTTGAGACGCTCGGTTCGCGTCAAGGCGCGCAGGCGCGTATCGGTCCGCTCGGATTCTTTATCGCCGGCCCATTTTTCGAGTGCAGGAAGCATTACGGCATCCAGCATGGCGGGACGGCCACCGCGCCAGTCTTCCCACGGGAAATAGCGATACCAGGATTTAAACGCTGCATTTGCCGGGAGCGCCGCCGCGCGTGGCGACGCGATGCGGGTCAACGCCAGATAGCCGATTGAGACGATGTGCGCGGAAAGATCATCAGGGGTTGCGTGGCGGCCCCGGTCGCCGAAGGTGTAAAGCTGTTCAACATAGCCGAGCGAAAGGCCGGTCTGATCGGACACAAAGGCGCGCAGGGCGATTTCCAGTGTGCGATCTGCAATCGGGTCGAACTGGCCGTAGGGTAATCCGTCCTCCTCACCCGGTGTCAGCGACACGAGGATTGTCGGCGCATCGCGTTCAACGGCGACGATTGCTGCCGCAAGGCCGATTTCGATGGGCGTATCGCCAACCCGCGCCGTCATGCCGCTAATCCAGCGATAATTGGAAGGGCGTCCCTTCAAATGCGTCAGCCCCCCGGCCAATCGCCTCGATCGCCCGACTCATGCGCCCTCCCCGCCCCAGCAAAGCGTCCGCGGCGGCGATCAGGCTCGGGTTCGGCGTCGCACTCGGTGCGACGGTGCGCAGACGCTGTGCCAACATTTCCTCGTCAAGGGACGGGTTCAAGGCACTGGCCGTGATGTAGGCGGCCGCCGTCGAGCGGCTGATACCCGCCCAACAGTGGATGACGATGGGGTGCGCACGATCCCATGCGCGGACAAAGGCGAGCAGACGCTCGACATGTTCGGCACCGGGGAGAATATGGCCGTCAAGCGGCGCGGAAATGTCGCTGACGCCGATAAAAAGATGGCGATCCTCCCGGATCGACGGTGGACGCTCGACCACAGTTGCGGCGTTGATCAGGGTGACGACATGGCTTGCGCGCGTTGCCTCGACGGTCTCGACGAGACGGGAGAGCGAGGAAACGTGAAGTGTGGGCATGGATGAACTTTCATGAAATTAGCAACGCGCTTAAGTGTAACCATGACACAGCACACGCCAAAACACAGGTCTCAAAATGCGATGCGACGAGGCTACCCCCAGACTTCAACTTGTGGATGACAAGTCTTCAAACCGCGCTATGAACCTTTGTTTGGCGTGATCCGCCGACCATGCCTCCATAAAATCGCCGATGATCGCCCGGTCGAGGCGTTGCCCGCCAAAGAACTTGTTCGCCTCACTCTCGGTGAAACCGGCGAGCCGGGTGGCTTCGATCCATGCGGCGGCGCAGTCGGCCGCTTTGATGGCTTTGGCCAGACCGTCGGGAAGAATCGGAGCGAGACCGAACCGGATGTGAATTGCCGCGAGAAGACGGTGCTCGACCTCTTTGTAATTGGAGCCGATCACCGCTTTGAAGGGCGAGATCATGTCGCCAATGACGTATTCAGGCGCATCGTGCAGGAGAGCCGCGAGGAGATCGGTATTGTCGAGGCCGGGATCCGCAGTGCGGGCGCAGGCTTCGACCAGCAAGGAATGCTGGGCGACGGAAAAGATCGTCGAGCCACTCGTCTGGCCGTTCCAGCGGGCGACGCGGGCGAGGCCGTGGGCGATATCTTCGATCTCGATATCGAGCGGCGACGGATCGAGCAGATCAAGACGCCGACCTGAGAGCATGCGTTGCCATGCGCGGGGTGGCTCCTGCTTGCGCGGCATCAGAGACGCCGCTCCAGCGTTTTGACCTCGTCGTGACGGAAGCATCCGACGAGGTGGTCATTGACCATGCCGACAGCCTGCATGAACGCATAGACGATGGTGGGGCCGCAAAAGGCGAAACCACGAGCCTTCAAATCCTTCGACAGGCGGCGGGAAATCTCGGACTCTGTAGGAATATCAGCCATGATGCGAGGTTGATTATTGATGACGTGCCCGTCACAAAAATCCCAGAGATAGGTTGAGAAGCCCTGTTTTTCCTGAATATTGAGAAAAACCCGCGCGCTTTTGACAGTCCCTTCGATTTTGCCGCGATGGCGGATAATGCCGGCATCATTCAACAGGACACCGATCTTTTCAGGCGTGTAGCGGACGATTTTTTCAGCATCGAACCCGTCAAAGACGGCGCGAAAATGATCGCGCTTCCGAAGGATCGTGATCCAAGACAGACCTGCCTGAAAGCCGTCCAGCACAAGCTTTTCGAACAAAGCGCGGTCATCATATTCGGGGACGCCCCAATCCTGATCGTGATAGGCGACATAGAGCGGATCAACGCCCGGCCAAGGGCAGCGAATTTTACCGTCAGGATGTTCTATGACGCCTTTCATGCGTGACTGGTTCCATCGAGAATTGCCTGCGGCATCCATTCGGGGCGAAGAATGCGGAGCGGCAGACCGCCAACCGACAGGGGTTCGCCCGCAGCCATTGCCTCCTGAACGCGATCAAGGCGCAGCAGGGCAATGGCGTGGCCTTCGGGAGCCGATGACCCGAGCGTACCGACCGTTTTTGTTCCGGCATGGATCTCGACACCTTCGGGTGCTGACACACCGGCAGGAAACTGAACAAGCACGGACCGCGTGCGCGCCGTGCCGCGATGATGCGTGCGGGAGACAATCTCCTGCCCGACATAGCAGCCCTTTTTGAAATCGACGCCGTTCAGCAAATCCATATCGGCCTCGTGGGGGAACGCATCCGAATAGGTGAAGTCCTTGCTACCTTCAGGGATGCCGAGCATGATCCGGTGCGTCTGCCAGAGCGATGCGGGATGAGATGCGAGGCTTGAAGCCAGCGCCTGATCGACGATGAGACGGGAACCAAGCGGGGCAAAGCGCGGATCTGTGAAGGCTACTCCATTTTCAGTCTCGGGGTTCGCGTCGTCCCAACAGGCGAGAATGGCATGCGCACCGGAAAGATCGACAATGGCAACCTTTGCCCTGAGCTTATAAAAACCGAGACGTTTTGCGAGGTCGGGAGCAAGAGCTTTTGGGCAATCAATCCAGAAGTCATCGTCGGTGTGATGCGATGCGATGACAAAAAAGTCGGCAATGATTTTGCCCTGAGGGGTGAGCAAGGCGGCAAACCGCGCTTCGCCGCGGCCAAGTGATTCGATGTCGTTGGTGACAAGATTGTGGAGAAAATGCCGGGCGTCTTCGCCGGTCACACGGAGCACGCCACGATCAGAAAGATGGCTTAAAGGCATGGAGCTTCCCCTAACCGTGTCGTGGCCAAATCAAGCGGGCTGGATCGTTCAGTGATTGCTTTCATGAGGATAGTCTTAGTCGAGTGAAATGGCCTTGACGATTGTTTTTTGCATTGACTAGCCTGCTTCCCATGACGCACCAAGATATTACACTCACGGGATGACGCGCATGGCAAAAACTTTCGACATGGTGCTCAAGGGCGGAACAATCGTCAATCAGGATGGCGAGGGGCTGTGTGATCTGGGGATCAAAGGGGGACGGATTGCAGCGCTTGGCACGCTCGACGCCGCCTCTGCAGGCACCGTGGTCGACTGCACCGGACTGCACGTGCTGCCGGGCGTGATCGATACCCAAGTGCACTTCCGGGAGCCCGGCCTGATGCACAAGGAGGATCTCGAAACGGGATCATTGGCCGCCGTGATGGGCGGCGTGACGACCGTGTTCGAGATGCCGAATACCGATCCGCAAACTACCAACGCCGAGACACTTGCCGACAAGGTGAAGCGGGGCACACACCGGATGCATTGCGATTTCGCATTCTGGGTTGGCGGAACGCACGAAAACGCCGCTGAGCTCAAAGAGCTCGAGAGATTGCCGGGCGCGGCAGGTGTCAAGGTTTTCATGGGGTCATCGACCGGATCGCTGCTGGTGGAAGACGATGCGGGAGTGGAAGCGATTCTCTCGCAGATCGGACGGCGGGCGGCGTTCCATTCGGAAGACGAGATGATGCTGCGCGAACGGCGCGATCTCAGGGTCGAGAACGATCCGATGTCGCACCCCGTGTGGCGCTCGGCAGAAGTGGCGATGCGTTGCACGGAACGTCTCGTGCGGATTGCCCGCAAGACGGGCGCGCGCATTCATGTGCTGCATATTTCGACAAAGGAGGAAATGCGGTTTCTGGCCAAGCACAAGGATGTTGCAAGCTGCGAAGTGACGCCGCATCATCTGACGCTGGTGGCACCAGAGTGTTATGAACGGCTCGGGACATTGGTGCAGATGAACCCGCCCGTGCGGGATCTCGCGCACCGCGACGGATTGTGGTGGGGCATGGCGCAGGGAGTTGCTGATATTCTGGGCTCCGATCACGCGCCGCATACATTGGAAGAGAAGGCGAAGCCCTATCCGGCCTCCCCATCGGGTATGACGGGTGTTCAAACGCTTGTGCCGATCATGCTCGACCATGTGAATGCAGGGCGGATGTCGCTCGAGCGTTTTGTGGATATGACGAGCGCGGGGCCGGCGCGGCTCTTCGGCATTGCCGGCAAGGGACGTATTGCCGTCGGCTATGATGCGGATGTGACGGTGGTTGATCTGAAGCGGCGGGAGACACTCCGCAATTCATGGATTGCGTCGCGTAGCCAGTGGACACCCTATGACGGTGTGACGGTGACGGGGTGGCCGGTCGGGACGATCATCCGCGGCAATCGCGTGATGTGGGAGGGCGAGCTGGTGGCCAATTCGCAGGGCGAGGTGGTCAGATTCTCGGAAACCTTAGCGCACGAGTGACGTCCCGGACATGACGCGCACGGCTTTCTCGAGAATGCCGGAAAGACCCTTTGTGACGGCAAGTCCGCCAAGCGAAGCAGGGTCAGTCCACTGCACGGCAGCAGCCTCGGGGCCGGTTTGCGGCTCGCCGGAGACCCATTCAGCGGCGAAGGTATTGACAACGAAATGGCGTCGGATCTTGTCCTCGGCATCACGCTCGATGACTTCGACATGGCCGACAAAGCCGATGATGCGGGCCTCGACAACCACTTCCTCCATGAGTTCGCGCAGAGCGGCCTCTTCAAGCGTTTCGCCGATCTCGACAAGGCCGCCGGGGAGCGAGAACACATGGGCGCCCGGCGGATTGACGCGCGCGGCCAAGAGAACTTTCCCCTCGCGGAACACGGCAACGGAAGCGGCGATGATCGGGCGCGGGGGATAGAGGCGGTCGGACATGGCGTCACCAGATTCGTGAAATTCCGAAGCGATCCAGAATCTCGTCGTTTGAAATGAAGATGAGGTTATCACACAGCGATTGCGCAGACAAAATCCGGTCAAACGGATCGCGATGGTCACCCGTGAGAGAGCCCGCCATGGCCGCATGGCGAAGGGTGATTGCGAGACCTGTCATTCCGGCCCGGAGAACTGCGCCCTCGAAATCCATAACGAGTGCTTCGACATTCGGCAATTTGCCAAGCCGGTGCTTGGTGGCTATTTCCCAGCCAGTTGCCGCACTCACATAAACTTCTGCTGCATCGGCTTCGATTAATTCACGCGCCCGGCTCGAGAGGCGCGGCGATCCTTCGATGAACCAGACAAAGCTGTGCGTATCGAGAAGGAGCCTCACCGGCCCTCCCAAAGTGTCAATTCATCTTCCGGCAACGGTTCAAAAAATGTGTCATCGAGGGAAACCCGCCCCTTCATGGCGCCGAATATCCGCTTTTTAGGCGGTGACAGGGAGACAATCCGCACGACGGGAGTCGCACCACGCGAGATGACAACCTCACCGCCTGCTTCGACGGCAGCAATCAGTTTCGACAGGTTTGTCTTGGCCTCGTGGATGGTGACAGAGAACGCCTGACCGGCACGGGACTGTTCGGGCTTCATTGAATTTCTCCTTAGCTATTAGATTAGCTAATTACGGCACAAATTCAAGTTAAACGTGCTGTCCGCCATTGATGTGGATTTCGGCGCCGTGCACATAGCTCGATTGGTCAGTGCAGAGAAAATAGATCGCTTTGGCGACTTCTTCCGGCGTGCCGAGGCGGCGGAGCGGGATCTGGGCGACGATTTTGTCGGTGCCGGGGGAGAGGATCGCGGTGTCGATCTCGCCGGGCGAAATGGAGTTGACGCGGACGCCGTGCGGGCCGAAATCGGCGGCCATTTCGCGGGTGAGACCGGCGAGCGCTGATTTGGAGGTGGCGTAGGCGGCACCGGCGAAGGGATGGACGCGGGAGCCGGCGATCGAGGTAACGTTGACGACGGATCCTTTCGCCTCTTTCAGCTGGTCGAGCAGACCGCGGGCCAGCATGACGGGCGCGAAGAAATTGACTTGGAAGACTGACTGCCAGTCCTTGAGGGATGTTTCGATGGTGCCAAGGCGGCTGCCGCCCGGGCCTTTCGGCGAAATACCGGCATTATTGACGAGAGCGTCGAGACGACCATCTTTGAGGCGGTTGCGGATTTCAAGGATGGCGGCTTCGGTGCTGACAGGATTGGCGAGGTCGACCTGAATGTGATCCTCGGGGCCCATCTCCCACGGGCAATTTTCGGGGAAGGGATGCCGGGAACAGGTGATGACGCGCCAGCCGGCGGCGGAAAAGCGCTTGACGGTGGCATGGCCGATTCCGCGGCTTGCACCCGTCAGCAGCATGGTGCGCGTCGGGCCATTGTCTTTGGGTTGCGGCATGGTTCGTCCTTTATCATTCCAACTTGCAGTCTCGTGCTGCGTGATCTTCTATTTAGGGGTAAAGGCGGTGCCTGGTCCAGTCTCCGTTTGGCTCAGCCCGCGAGAAGGTGATGCGGTCGTGCAGGCGGAAGGGGCGGTCATGCCAGAACTCGATGGCAACGGGCATAATGCGAAAGCCTGTCCAGTGCGGCGGGCGAGGCACGGTGCCGACGGCATATTTTGCGGCGTTGACGGCAACGGCCTTCTCGAGCGCGAAGCGGCTTTCGAGCGGGCGGGACTGCTGGCTGGCCCATGCGCCGATGCGGCTATCGCGCGGGCGGCTCTGAAAATAGGCGTCGGCCTCGGCATCGCTGACCTGCTCGATCGGACCACGAACACGCACTTGGCGATGCAGGCTCTTCCAGTGGAATACGATGGCTGCCTTTCGGGAGGCGAGTAGCTGGGTGCCCTTTGCGGAGCCGGTGTTGGTGTAAAAAACGAAGCCTTGCTCGTCATAGCCCTTCATCAGGACCATGCGGACGTCGGGCATGCCTTCGGGATCAACGGTCGCGAGTGCCATGGCATTCGGATCATTAGGCTCGGATGCCGTGGCGTCGGCGAACCATTGCCGAAACAGATCGAAGGGCTCTTGCGCCGCGGTGAAGTCACTGTCTGTTAAGGGTTTCACGGTTATGTTTCCGTTCGATTAATCGAGATTTGAGTGGCGGACCAGTTGAGTATGATGCGTTGCATATCCCAAGTGTCTATCGCAATAAAGGACACATTAGAAGCAGGAGCTTCGTCAAAAAGCGGGCGGAGTGCTCGTTTGGCAGGTGTTTTCAGCATAGGGCTTCTGCTGGGAGGATGTGGTTACGATAGCGCTATTTTTGAACAGTTTTCGGACAGAAATGAATACCTGATTACTGGTTCCATCCAGAAAGGCCTGTCGCCGTCTCTGACGCGGATTTCATCGGAGGACTGGCCAGTTGCCGAACCTGCCCTGACAGCGGCTCTCGGCTCCGACGATGGCAAACGCTTCGAATGGGCCAATCCAGCGACGCGCGTGCGCGGAGATTTTGTTGCTACGGCCGAGCCCTTCATCCAGGATGATAGCCTTTGTCGTTCATTTGATGCAAAATTCGGAACACGCGGCACGACACCGGCAAAATTCTCGGCAACAGCATGCCGACAGGCGGCCGGGCCCTGGACCATCATCGACGGCGATCCGGGGCAACTCTGATCAAGAGTGAACTCGCACTTCTCCAATATTGCGCATTAACGTGACAATCGCCATATAGAAGGCGAGCAATTTTTCGTCGATAACCCGAAACTCTCCCGCAAGGCCAAGCATGCGTGATCCCTATACTGTTCTGGGCGTCCCGAAGACGGCAGCAGAAGCAGACATCAAGAAAGCGTTTCGCAAACTCGCGAAGGCGCTTCACCCCGACTACAATGTCAATGATCCTCTGGCCAAAGAGAAGTTTTCCGAGTTGAACAGCGCCTACGAAATTTTGGGTGATGCCAAGAAGCGGAAAATGTTTGATGGCGGGGAAATTGATGCCGAAGGCAAGCCGAAGCATCCTGGTTTCGGGGGGCGCGGGTTTGATCCGCGGGCAGGACGTCAAGCGGGAGCCGGACGCGGTGCGGGCTTTCAGGCTGGCGGATTTGATGCTTCAGACATCTTTGCAGACTTCTTCCGTGCCGGTGGTGGCGGTGCTGGTTTCAATACCGGTACGCGTCGGAGGCAACCTGCACCCGGCGCCGATGTAAGAATTGATTCGACGATTTCATTTTCGGATGCGCTGAAGGGGACGAAGGTTCGTGTTACGCTCCCGTCGGGCAAAACAATCGAAGTGGCTGTGCCTGCCGGTGTAACCGAGGGCAGAGTCATCAGGTTGAAGCAACAGGGGATGCCGAGCGCCGAGGGCGGGCCGAATGGCGATGCCTTTGTGACGGTGCATGTGGCTGGAGACCCAAGGTTTGTGACAGAGGGCAAGAATCTCCGCGTTCGCGCGCCGGTTCCGCTGGAAGATGCGGTTCTCGGCGGCAAGGTGCTTGTGCCGACGCTTGAGGGAACGGTTGAAATTTCTGTGCCTCCCTATAGCTCGACTGGACAGACATTGCGATTACGCGGCAAGGGGTTACCCTCCGATAGCGGACCGGGTGATCTGATGGTGACGATCGATGTCATTCTGCCGAAAACACCGGATCTGGAGTTGGAAGTACTGATGAAGCGTTGGCGGGATAATAAACCCCGGGAACGGATGTAGGCATTCAATCAAGCAGTTACGGCGGGGGATTATTTAAATGGCCATACTCGAGAAAATCGCCGTTGAAGGCCGTGTTGAAACCTGTCTTATCAATCCTGACCGAAAGACCGGGCTTGAAAAGGCACGATGCAATTCGCTGACGATCGTGTTTGACGGCATTGCGGGCGATTGCCATTCGAGTCGGATCATGGCGTCCGACAGCAGAACACTGAAGCAATATGTGCGGGGAATACCGATCGTCAATAGCCGGCAAGTGTCGATTGTGTCGGTCGAGGAATTGGCGTTGATTGCTTCCGATCTTGGCATTCCAGAGGTTTTACCGGAATGGGTTGGCGCAAATCTTCTCGTATCTGGTATTCCAGATTTTACGCTGCTGCCACCATCGACACGGATGATGTTTTCATCGGGTGCGACGTTGATTGTCGATCTTGAAAACCAGCCTTGCAGGTATCCTGCAGATGTCATCGAGGGGCACCATCCGGGGCATGGACTCGCGTTTCCCAAGGTTGCAACACATCGCCGGGGGATTGTGGCAAGGGTGGAACGAGAGGGAATGATCAGGAGTGGTGATACGATAACTCTATTCATTCCGCCGCAACGGATTTACGGGCACGCCAAACCCGCACCCGCAAAACGGAAGACCAAGGTGACAGCCTAGACCGTCACCTGCGTCCCCACTTCCACAACGCGTCCGGTTGGTATCTGGAAAAAGCTCGTCGCATCAATGGCGTTCCGGGCAAGACCGATGAATAATTTGTCCTGCCAGAGCGGCATACCCGAATGGGCGGCCACTTTGATAGAACGCCGTGACACGAAAAACGAAGTCGACATGATATCGAAGATCCAGCCGTGCTTGCGCGCGATGGCCAGACCGCGCGGGACGTTGGGCGTTTCCATGTAGCCAAATTTCATGCTCACCCTGCTGAAATGCGGGCTGATCTGCTCGACCTGAACGCGGGTTTCATCGTCGACGCGTGGCGTATCCCCCGTTGTCACAGTCAGGATGACGTTCTTCTCGTGCAAAATCTTGTTATGTTTCAGATTATGCAGCAGCGAGGTGGGCGCGGAGTCAGGATCGCTTGTCAAGAATACCGCCGTCCCGGCAACAAAATGCGGCGGGCGCTTCTCGAGACTTCTGATCAAATCTCCGAGCGGAACTTCTCCCTGCCGGGTTTTTTCAGCGAGAATGCGAGTCCCGTTCCGCCACGTGGTCATGAGAACAACGAGACACATGCCAAATGCGAGCGGCGCATAGGCTCCCTCGAACAATTTCAACAGATTGGCTGAGAAAAATGTCAGGTCAATCAAGAGGAACGGCAGGACCAGTGCGGCAGCAGCGGCGACATTCCATTTCCACAAGCGCCAGATAACAATGAAAGCGAGTGTGGCATCTACGACCATCGTTGTTGTGACGGCTATGCCGTAGGCAGAAGCCAATGCCGTGGATGTCTTGAATACGATCACCAGTACGACGACGCCGATGAGCAACAGCCAATTGATGCGCGGCAAATAGATCTGTCCCGCGTGGGATTCTGAGGTGAACCGGATTTCCATGCGCGGCAAGAGGCCGAGCTGGATCGCCTGACGCGTGAGCGAGAAGGCACCCGTAATGACAGCTTGGCTAGCGATGACGGTGGCGGCTGTTGCCATGAGCACGACGGGAACCGTGGCCCAATCAGGATAAAGCTGGAAAAACGGGCTCGTTGCCGCTTCGGGATGGGCAAGAACCAAAGCCCCCTGACCGAAATAATTCAGGATCAGACATGGAAATACAAACCAAAGCCATGCCATGCGGATTGGAACTTTACCAAAATGACCAAGATCTGAGTAAAGCGCTTCACCGCCTGTCACAGCGAGAAAGACCGCTCCCAAGGTAACAAGACCGATAACCTTATGCTCGATCACGAAGAAAAACCCGTGAAGCGGATTGAGCGCAGAAAGGACACCAATGTCATCGCTGATGTGCATGATGCCGCCCGCTGCAAGCATCAGAAACCATAGAACCATGATTGGGCCAAAAAACGACGCCATGCTGGCTGTACCCCGGCTCTGAACGGTGAACAAGCCAATCAAGATAAACAGGGTAATCGGGATAATATAAGGCTCAAAGGCAGGTATAATCAGCTTAACGCCTTCGACGGCGGAAAGCACC
This sequence comes from Alsobacter soli, assembly GCA_945883115.1. Lineage (GTDB taxonomy): Bacteria > Pseudomonadota > Alphaproteobacteria > Rhizobiales > Beijerinckiaceae > CAIUPE01. The sequence goes on along the minus strand of CAMCXA010000001.1, from coordinate 73,306 downwards.
GAAATTGCTGGCGTTATGATCGAGTCGCCATAAAACATGGCCGCCCCGATGACGCCGAGAAAAAAAACAAAATTCTTGCCGCGCCCGAGGGCTCGTTGGCACAGTGCCATCAGCGACAGCGTTCCACCTTCGCCGTTATTGTCGGCGCGGAGCAGGATCAACACATATTTTGCAGTCACCACGAGCACGAGTGCCCAGACAATCAATGACAAAACGCCGAGCACCGACTCTCGCGGGATGACCGGAATTGTGCCACTCGCTCCAGCGTGATGTCCTCCTACGGCTGCGAGAAGTGCTTCCCGAAAAGCATAGAGCGGGCTGGTTCCAATATCGCCAAACACAACGCCGATGCTGCCAATGGCGAGCGGGAGAAAGCGATGTGTTTGCGCGGCATGGTGCCGCTCCGGACCAGGGTGCGAAGCGTGATCAGATAAATGATTTTGAGGCATGGCTTCTTATAATTGATCGCCGGTTAACTCCGGCAGCTGCTTTATATCATTTTCTGGCGGAGTTGCTAGAGCCAACCATAGTTGTTTCTGAATGTCCTGTTTCGTCAAGAAAGTTGATCGGGCGCTATCAACAGGCTGGTCGGTTAAGACTTCCGCTTTTATCAACCTTCGGCTAAGGAGTTTATCTATTAGTACTTCTTCCGCAGTTTAATTTGGATTTTCAAATCGCATGGCTTCAGATCACACTGCCGCACGGCCAATCCTCGAAGGTAAGCGCGGGCTCATTATGGGCCTTGCCAATAACCGCTCGATCGCCTGGGGGATTGCCCAATCCGCACGCGCTCACGGAGCCGAACTTGCGTTTACCTATCAGGGTGACGCGCTTGAAAAGCGGGTACGCCCGCTCGCCGAAGAACTGGGCGGCATCGTTGTCGGCCATTGTGACGTCACGGACCCTGACTCAATTGATGCGGTATTCGACGCTGTTAAGGAAAAATGGGGTACGATTGATTTTGTCGTGCATTGCATCGCGTTCTCGGACAAGGACGAATTGACCGGACGGTATATTGAAACGACGGAAGCCAATTTCACGAAATCGCTGCTGATCTCATGCTATTCGTTCACAGCGGTGGCGCAGCGCGCCGAGAAATTGATGCCGAATGGCGGCTCGCTTTTGACGCTGACCTATTATGGTGCCGAAAAATGGATGCCGCATTATAATGTGATGGGTGTTGCCAAGGCGGCACTCGAAGCATCCGTCCGGTACCTTGCCGCCGATCTGGGCCCGAAGAATATCCGGGTGAACGCCGTCTCGGCAGGCCCGATCAAGACTTTGGCGGCCTCGGGAATTGGCGATTTCCGCTATATTCTGAAGTGGAACGAATATAATTCGCCGCTGCGCCGGACGGTTACAATAGAGGAAGTCGGCGATAGCTCGGTGTTTTTGCTGTCGGATATGGCGCGCGGTGTCACCGGCGAAATCCAGCATGTGGATGCAGGATATCATATTGTCGGCATGAAAAACCCGGAAGCACCGGATATTACGCTCGACAAGGGCTGACCACGATGGCGTCCCTGCCCCGTATCTTGTTTGTCAGACACGGCGAGACCGACTGGAACGCCGAAGGCCGTTTGCAGGGGCAGAAAGATACGCCGCTCAACGCGCTTGGTCGTGTGCAGGCCGAAGAAGCGGGGCGGAGGCTTGGGACGCTCGCTTCGAATATCGATGCCCTGCCCTGGATTGTCAGTCCGCTCTCGCGGACACGGGAGACGGCAGAAATCGCGCGGAAAGCGCTGAACCTTGATCCCACGGCGTTCGAACTCGAAGAGCGGGCGAAGGAACTCACTTTCGGACGTTGGGAAGGCTACACATGGAAGGAACTGCGGAAGCAGGACGCAAACGTCGAAAAGCGCAGGGCTGCCGATAAATGGGCGTTTGTTCCGCCCGAGGGCGAGAGCTATGCGATGCTTGCCAAAAGGCTGAAGCCGTGGATCGAGACGATTACCGTCGAAAGCGTGATTGTCTCGCATGGTGGCGTCGCGCGCGCGCTGATGGCGATGATTGGCGGAATGACGACCGATACGGCGCCGCAGCAGGACGTGTGGCAGGGGCGTGTCCTGGTGTTCGAGGCGGGCGGGTGCCGCTGGGTGTGAGACGCGGCGGGATTTGACCCGTTCGGCCAGCGCTTATAAAAGAATCGTGTCATACGAAAGCGATACCTATGTCTCACAACAGTTTCGGCCATCTTTTCCGCGTCACTACCTTTGGCGAAAGCCACGGGGTTGCGATTGGCTGCGTCGTCGATGGCTGCCCGCCGCTGATCCCGCTGACGGAAGCCGATATCCAGATCGAGCTTGATCGCCGCAAGCCTGGCCAGTCGCGCTTCACCACGCAGCGGCGCGAGCCTGATCAGGTCAAAATCCTCTCGGGCGTCTTTTCGGATGATCGCACGCCTGAACAAGTCACTACCGGTACCTCGATTGCGTTGATGATTGAGAACACTGATCAACGCTCGAAAGATTACGGCGATATTCGTGATGCCTACCGCCCGGGGCACGCCGATTTCACCTATGACGCAAAATATGGCATTCGCGATTATCGTGGCGGTGGTCGCTCGTCTGCGCGCGAAACGGCGGCGCGGGTTGCTGCGGGAGCGATTGCCCGCAAGATCATTCCAAACGTTATCATTCGCGGCGCGCTGGTGCAAATGGGACCGCATAAAGTGGATCGTTCGCGATGGGATTGGGAGCAAGTCCACAATAACCCGTTTTTCTGCCCTGACGCTGAAATGGCGAAGTTCTACGAGGGTTATCTCGACAGCATCCGTAAATCCGGCTCCTCGGTCGGGGCTGTGATCGAAATCGTCGCCGAAAACGTCCCCGCAGGCTGGGGCGCGCCGATTTATAGCAAGCTCGATGCCGATCTGGCCTCGGCCCTCATGGGGATCAACGCTGTGAAAGGTGTCGAAATTGGCGATGGATTTGCAGCTGCGAGCCTCTTGGGGGAAGAAAACGCCGACGAAATGCGTGCGGGGACGGACGGGAAGCCGCACTTTTTGGCCAATCATGCGGGCGGGATTTTAGGCGGTATTTCAACGGGGCAGCCGATTGTGGCGCGTTTTGCCGTGAAACCGACGTCGTCGATCCTCACGCCGCGCCAGACGGTTGATAAGATAGGCCATGAGACGGATATTCTCACCAAAGGCCGCCACGACCCGTGCGTGGGTATTCGCGCCGTACCGGTTGGCGAGGCGATGATGGCGTGTGTGTTGGCTGATCATTTCCTGCGGCATAGGGGGCAGGTGGGGTGAGACTGCCCAGTCGCATCTTATCGAATAATTTAGTTATACTAAATTTTTGAACCATTATTTCCAAAATTGAGTTGAAATGAATTCTGGATCGGATTAGACCGCTCCGATGAAACTTGCTGTCTGGCTCAAAAAGAATGCGATCAGCCGTGTGGATTTTGCGCGTCGGATTGGTGTGTCGCCCGGGGCGATAACGCAGATGTGCAATAATGAGGCGGCGTGGCTTTCGCGCGAGACGGCGGAAACCATCGCACGCGAGACCAAAGGCGCCGTGACGCCGAATGATTTTCTCCCTTTTACCGCAAACAACACCAAGAGGAATACCATGCCGCACAGTGTGACAGAGGCGATCGAGGCTTTCGCGAGGGGCGAGATTGTGATTGTGACCGATGATGATGATCGCGAGAATGAGGGCGACCTCATCTGCGCGGCGATCCATTGCACGCCGGAGAAGATGGCCTTCATCATCCGCAATACGTGCGGGATTGTGTGCGCGCCGCTGAGTTCGGACACGGCCAAGCGCTTGCACCTCACGCCGATGGTGGCCTCGAATGATGCGCCGCTCGGAACCGCCTTTACGGTGACGGTGGATGTGAAGCATGGGCTTACGACCGGAATTTCAGCTGAGCAGCGCTCGAATACGGTACGGGCGCTGGCTAATGGCAATATGGGCGCGGATGATTTTGTGCGTCCGGGGCATATTTTTCCGCTGATCGCGAAGGATGGCGGCGTGCTGATGCGCTCGGGCCATACGGAAGCGGCAGTTGATCTCTGCAAATTGGCCAACCTGCCGCCCGTGGGCGTGATTTGCGAATTGGCCAATGATGACGGCACCGTGATGCGCGGGGCGCAGATTGATGCGTTTGGCGAAAAGCATTCGATCAAACGGATTTCGGTCGCCGATCTGATCGCCTATCGGCAGGCGCGCGAGAAACTTGTCGAGCGTTTGGCGACGTTTCCGGTGAAAACGGAAATTGGCGAACTTACTGGCTATGCGTTTGTGACGCCGTTTGATCCGGTGCATCATTTTGCATTCGTGCATGGCCGGATCGGCGATGGCAAAGGGGTGCCGACGCGGTTGCATCGCGCCGATGTGCTGGCGGACGTATTCGGTGGCGGCACGAATATCAGTGCGGCCTTAAAGACATTCGCAGCGAAAGGTCGCGGCGTGCTGGTTTATCTGCGTGACGGGACATCGGGCGTTCCGCTGCAATCGCTTGGCGACAAGGGGTCGGATGCGGTGCGCCAGCAGCAATGGCGGGAAGTGGGACTTGGCGCGCAGATTTTGAAAGATCTCGGCGTCGTCTCGATCATCAATCTCGCATCGAGCAGCAGGTCTTATGTCGGGTTGGCCGGCTTTGGCATCGAGATCGAGGATAGCGAGCCGCTGGGGAGCTAGATCACGCTCCTTCGCCGTCAATCGCCCATGCGCGCATGATTGCGTGGGCGATAGCGATGGGCGGCGGGCAGTTGAGTCCGTCCGGATGCGTGCCATCGAGCATGGCGCGAACTTCCGACCGGCTGAACCAGCGGGCGTCTTCGAGCTCGTCGTGATCAATGGTGAGCGCGTCGGTGAGGGCCTCGCCAATACAGCCGATCATCAGTGAGCCCGGAAACGGCCATGGCTGGGAGGCGAGATAACGGACCGAGCCAGTTTTGATGCCGGCCTCCTCCTCCAATTCGCGCCGGACGGCGCTTTCCATGGTCTCGCCCGGCTCGATGAAACCGGCAAGGCACGAATACATGCCCGGCGGGAAACGGGACTGGCGACCGAGAACGCATTTGTCGCCCCGCACAGCCATCATGATGGCGACGGGGTCGGTGCGTGGGAAGTGCTCGGCCTCGCATGAGGGGCAGATGCGCTTCCAGCCGCCACTTGCGAGTGCGGAGGGCTGGCCACAGACGGCGCAGAACCGATGGCGACGATGCCAATACATGAGCGACTTTGCTTCTCCCAACGGCCCGAGAATTTCCGGCGGCAAAAGGCCCTGAACGGCGATAGACCGCAGATCGAGGACGAGAAGATCATCACGCCCCTGATGTGTCTCGGGTTCCTGCGCGTCGAGTTGAAGCCCGAACAGTGCGCGTTTGCCATCGTGACCGAGGAACACGCGTTCGCGGGTTGTGCCGAGGTGCTCGGCCTCTGTGAGATCGAACAGCGCTTCGAGATGATCGCCGTTGCGCTTCAGGATTGGGATATCACCAGCGAGCACAAAGGTGCGCGATTCAGGGGATGCCGCAAGGCCGGCCATAAACTCGGCGTCATCGCGGCGGGCGGCCATGCGGTCCAGTGGATTATCGGCATAGCCGAGGGTTGCCGAACGCTCCGAACGGTACGCGGATGACATCAAAGATACCCCAAAGCAGCAGAAAGACGCGCGGCAAGAACTTGGCCCGCGTCTGGTTCGTAGGGGATACGATCACCGACACCCCATACCGGACGCGGCCATGCGGCATCATCAAGCGAGCGGGCGATAACATGGACATGGAGTTGCGGAACGACATTACCGAGTGCTGCGACATTCAGCTTATGGGGTGAAAATTCGTGCCGCATCATCTCCGACACATCCTCGATTTCACGCCAGATGCGGGCGCGATTGGTCATATCGAGATCGATGAATTCACGGATATCAGGCAGACGAGGCACCAAGAGCAGCCACGGATAGCGGGAATCATTCATCAGCAAAACACGACTGAGGCTGAGGTCGCCAACCGGGATCGTATCGGCAATGAGGCGGGAATCGAGTGTAAACTGGGTCATAGGCACCTTGTAGCGCAGGCACGGCGACCTCGCTAGGTCGATTATTGAGGATTGACCTCATGTTATTTTGTCACTACAAAATGATATGATCATTGTCTGGGATGAACCGAAGCGATTGGCGAATATCGACAAGCATGGATTTGATTTTTCTGAGCTAACCACAGATTTCTTTCTGGAAGCGCGAGTTCGCCAAGCAAAAAACAACAGATTTTTGGCTGTTGGCATATTTCGTAAAATCATCATCTCAGTTGTCTTTTTTCCACTCGGTACGGAAGGCGTTTCGGTGATTAGTATGCGGCGATCGAGTGACCGGGAGCGGAGTATTTATGATGCGTAAAACACTGAAAACATTTGTTGCGGGTCGCGGCTATTCACAGGAAGACTGGGATTGCGTCTCGGAGATACCGGAGCTTCTCGATCCAGATGTCACGAAGGGCAACACCTTTAAAGAAATATTTCCCGAACTTGCCGAACGCGCGTTGCGCGCCAGAGGCAAGCAGAAAGCGCCAACGAAAACGCGTGTAACGCTTCGAATCGACAGCGCGACGATTGCTGCCTTCAAAGCGACTGGTCCCGGATGGCAGACCCGGATCAACTCCGCTCTCAAGAGCGTGATGCCGAATAAAGGCGGGGTATAAAATAGCGCGTCATGCTTGTCTTTTGTGGCTCAATACCCGATATAGGGGGCGGGAGGTTGGTGGTGGACGTACCACTCGCCAACCGGGTCAGGTCCGGAAGGAAGCAGCCCTAACGAGCAAGGGCGGGTCTCCGTCCAGCCTCCCACCCTTTATCTCCCGCAAGCGGATTTTTCCCGCCGAGGACCACGCCGCCCATGAGTGATACGTCGGACAGTGACGTGATCCGGGACGATCTTACGATCCCGATGTTTGGCGACACTCCGGCGCCGGCACAGCCTGTGGTCAGCCCATCTGCCTATCGTGTTCTTGCCCGCAAATACCGACCGCAGACCTTTGATGATCTGATCGGACAGGATGCGATGGTGCAGACGCTCTCGAACGCGTTTGCTGCCAACAGAATTCCGCAAGCCTGGATTCTGACCGGCGTGCGCGGGGTGGGGAAAACGACAACGGCGCGTATTCTGGCGCGCGGGCTCAACTATTTGCTGCCGGATGGCAGTGGCGGGCCGACCGTGACCATGCCGGTCGAGGGCGTGCATTGCCGGGCGATCATGGAATCGCGCCATATCGATGTGCTCGAGATGGATGCGGCCTCGCATACCGGTATTGACGATGTGAAGCAGCTGACGGACGGCGTGCGCTATTCCCCTGCCTCGGCGCGCTACAAGGTCTATATCATCGACGAAGTGCACATGCTGTCGGACAAGGCGTTCAATGCGTTTCTGAAAACGCTGGAAGAGCCGCCGCCACACGCGAAATTCATTTTTGCGACGACGGAAATCCGCAAAGTACCGATCACTATCCTGTCGCGCTGCCAGAGGTTTGATCTCAGGCGCATCGAAGCCGATGTTCTGGTGCCGCATCTCAAAGGGATTTGCGAGAAGGAACAGGTGCAGATTGACGCCGAAGCGCTGGCGCTGATTGCGCGAGCGGCAGAAGGCTCGGTGCGTGACGCATTGTCATTGCTCGATCAGGCGATTTCGCATGGCGCGGGATCGGTGGACGGCGAGACGGTGCGTGCCATGCTCGGCCTTGCGGATCGGGCGCGTGTGATCGATCTGTTCGAGGCGATTATGAGCGGCCGGATTGCGGATGCACTCGGGAATTTCAAGGAGCAATATGCACTTGGAGCCGACCCGCAGATCATCATGAATGATCTGACGGATTTCACCCATTTCGTCACACGGCTGAAAGTGATGCCTTCGGCGGCGGATGATTCGAGTGTGACGGAAGTCGAGCGGGTGCGCGGGCTTGCCTGCGCGGCGATGCCGATGCGGGCCCTTTCGCGCGCTTGGCAGATTTTGCTGAAAGGCTCGACCGAGATTGCGGAGGCCGCAAAGCCTGCGGCGGCCGCCGAGATGGTGCTGGTACGGCTGGCTTATGCCGCCGATTTACCGACACCGGATGAAGCCTTGCGGGCATTGACGCAAAATGGCGAAACGGTGCGCGCGCCTCGACCTTCAGGATCATTTGCGGGATCATCTTCGGGAGGGCCGACAGCCAGCGGCAATCTGAGCGTGGCCTATCGTGCAGAGCCGGATCAGACGCCGAGTTCTACGCCGATGGCGTCGGCTGCGGTGCAAGAGGCCCCGGTTTTGCGGCTTGATACGTTCGAGCAATTAATCGCGCTTGCGACCGAGCAACGCGACATTGCGATCAAGACGGCGCTGGAGCGGGATGTGCGGCTGGTCGCGTTCGAGAATGGCCGGCTTGAATTCGCACCCATGCCCGGTGCATCGCCCGGCCTTGCGGCGGATTTGACCAAGCGGATCAGTGACTGGACAGGAAGACGCTGGATTGTTGCCGTGTCATCGCAGGAAGGCCAAACGCCGGTTCGGGAAGTCGCGAAGGCGAAGCAGGCCGAGCGGATTGAAGATGTGCGCGAAAATCCGATCGTTAAGAGTGTGCTTGCGACGTTTCCGGGGGCGGAAATCATCGAGGTGCGCGATTTGCGGCAGGCTGTTGCGGTAAGCGACGAGGACGCCGATTTGCCGGATTTGCCGCCCGATTTCGACTTTGGCGGGCTCGACCATGACCGCGATGATTGACCAAAGGAGACCAGACGAATGAAAGACATGCTCGGCATGATGAAGCAGATTCAGGGGCTGCAATCGAAACTCAGTCAGGTCAAGGACGAGGTCGAGGGCATGGAAGTCTCGGGTGCGTCCGGCGGCGGCCTGGTTTTTGTGACGATGACCGTGAAAGGTCTGGTCAAGACGCTTGTCATTGATGATAGCCTGATGAAGGCGGACGAGAAGGATATTCTGGAAGATCTGGTCGTCGCTGCGCTGAATGATGCGCGGGGCAAGGCGGATCGTCTGCTCGCGGACAAAATGGGCGCGCTGACCGCAGGATTGCCGTTGCCGCCGGGAATGAATTTGTTTTAAGTTTTGTTCGCCATGCCGATGGCGGCATCGTATTGTTTTTGTTCAGCAAGGCTTTCCCCTTTATGGCCTCCATCGCCGGTCCAGAGATTGAACGCCTGATCCAGTTGCTTGCGCGGATGCCCGGGCTCGGGCCGCGTTCCGCGCGACGGGCGGCGTTGAGCCTCGTGAAAAAGCGAGAGCAATTGCTGGGGCCGCTCGCGGATGCGATGCGGGTTGTGCATGATACGATCGTGACGTGTGAGGAATGCGGCAGTATCGATACGGTGACGCCGTGCAATCTGTGTCGTGATACGCGGCGCGACCGCAGCGTGCTGGTGGTGGTGGAGGATGTTGCCGATCTCTGGGCGCTCGAGCGGGCGCATGTGGTGAACGGGCGGTATCATGTGCTCGGAGGCGTGCTCTCGGCGCTCGATGGTGTCGGGCCCGGCGAACTCAATCTGAAGGCGCTGATCGAGCGGGTTGCGGCGGGTGGTATCGGCGAGGTCATTCTGGCACTGAATGCGACGGTCGATGGCCAGACGACGGCGCATTATATTACCGAATTGCTGGCACCCTATGGGCCCGTTGTCTCAAGGCTCGCGCATGGTGTGCCGGTTGGCGGGGAGCTTGATTATCTCGATGAGGGAACGTTGAGTGCGGCGTTCCGGCAGAGAACGCCGCTCTAGCCAGAATCGACACTTTTGTGCAGGATCATTGCGGTTGTTCACTCGTTTGGGAGATGGTGCCGTGGGTCGATTTGCGTTCAGCGTTCTTGGTGTGGTTCTCGCCCTGATCTGCGGCATGCCGCGAGCTTCTGCAGAGGAGGCGCAGTGGCGGCACGGCGTTTCGCTGATGGGCGAACCCAAATATCCGAAAGAGTTCAAGCATTTCGAGTATGTGAACCCGAACGCGCCGAAGGGCGGGACGGTGAGGCTTGCTGCGGCGGGTAGTTTTGACAATTTCAACCCTGTTGTCGCGGGGGTGAAAGGGCAGCTGGAAGCGGGCGTGGGGCTCGTATACGAGACGCTGCTGTCACCAGCCTTGGACGAGGTTTCGACCGCCTACGGACTGCTTGCGGAAGCGGTGCGTTATCCGGCGGATTATGCGTCCGTCACCTATCGGCTCAGAGAAGGAGCGCGGTGGCAGGATGGCAAACCGGTGATGCCCGAGGATGTGGTTTTCTCGTTTGATGCGTTGAAGGCCAACAGCCCGCAATATGCGTTTTATTTCGCGCACGTGACGAAGGCCGAGAAAACCGGCGAGCGGGATGTGACATTTACCTTCGACGCACCGGGAAATCGCGAATTGCCGCAGATTGTCGGGCAGTTCATCATTCTGCCGAAGCATTGGTGGGAAGGCAAAGGGGCGGACGGCAAGGCGCGTGATATCACGCAAACAACGCTCGAGCCGCCAATGGGATCGGGGGCCTACAGGCTCAAATCATTCACGGCGGGGCGGACAGCGTCTTATGAGCGGGTGAAAGATTATTGGGGCGCGGCGGTGCCGTTGAATGTCGGGACAAACAATTTTGATGAAGTGCGTTATGAATATTTCCGCGACACGACCGTGCAGCTCGAGGCGCTGAAGGGGGATCAATATGATTTCCGACTGGAGAACAGCGCGAAGAATTGGGCAACGGCGTATGATTTTCCGGCTGTCAAAGACGGTCGTATCGTGCGCGAGGAATTTGCCGAGCGTGCTTCGGGGCGGATGCAGGCGTTTGTTTTCAATTTAAGGCGGGAGAAATTTCAGGACCAACGCGTGCGTAGGGCGTTCAACCTCGCTTTTGATTTCGAGGAAATGAACAAGACCGTGTTTTACGGCGCCTATAAGCGGATCAAGAGCTATTATCAAGGGACAGAGCTTGCCTCCGACGGCGTGCCGGAGGGGTTGGAGAAGGATATTCTCGAGAGTGTGAAGGCGCTTGTTCCGGCATCCCTATTCACGACGCCGTTTACCAATCCGGTGAACGGGACGCCGCAATTGGTGCGTGACAATTTGCGGGAAGCCGACAAAATTTTGAAAGAAGCGGGCTGGGAAATCCGTGACGGCAAGCGCACGAACGCAAAATCGGGCGAGGCGATGGTGGTGGAGTTGCTTGCCTATGATTCGACATTCGAGCGGATTTTACTGTTCTGGAAGCCCTCACTGGAGCGGCTCGGGATCGGGGTGACGGTCAGGGTTGTCGATGCGGCGCAATATGAAAACCGGATGCGCGAGTTCGATTATGACATAACGACCGATCTTTGGGGGCAATCGCTCTCGCCGGGCAACGAACAGCGCGAGTATTTCGGATCGGCGGCTGCGGATGTGAAGGGCTCGCGGAACACGATGGGGATCAAGGACAAGGCGGTGGATGCGCTGATCGACCGGATCATTTTTGCGAAAGACCGCGCCGAGCTGATTGCGGCGACGAAGGCGCTGGACCGCGTGCTGCTGGCATACGAGTTTGTGGTACCACAATGGACTTATGGTTTCTCGCGCACGGCGCGCTGGGACCGGTTTTCCCATCCTGAAACCATGCCGACCTATGGCGCTTCGGCCTTCCCCGTGATCTGGTGGTATGACGAAGCGAAGGCTTTAAAAACCGCAGCGTCAAAATAGCCCGAAGGATACACGAAACGATGCTCGCTTATATCGTCAGACGGCTACTGCTGATGATTCCGACCTTGTTCGGGATCATGCTGGTGTCGTTTGTGGTGGTACAATTCGCGCCGGGCGGGCCAGTGGAGCGAATTATCGCGCAATTGCAGCAGGGTGCAGATTCGTCGGCCACGTCGCGGATTTCAGGCGGATCGGGCGGCGATTTCGCGTCAGGCGGCCAAACCCAGCAGGGTGGCGGCAATGAGGGCGGATCATCAAAATATCGCGGAGCTCAGGGGCTTGATCCGAAATTCATCAAGCAACTCGAGGCGCAGTTCGGGTTCGACAAGCCGGCGCATGAGCGGTTTTTCACGATGATGTGGAATTATCTGCGGTTCGATTTCGGCAAGAGCTATTTCCGTGATGTGCCGATCCTGACCTTGATCAAGGAAAAGCTGCCGGTGTCGATCTCGCTGGGGTTGTGGATGACACTGTTATCCTATGCCATTTCGATCCCGCTCGGGATCAGAAAGGCGATGCAGGACGGCTCGCGGTTTGACGTGTGGACCTCGTCCGTGATCATTGTCGGCTATGCGGTGCCGGGGTTTTTGTTTGCGATCCTGCTGATCGTCCTGTTTGGCGAGGGCTCGTCCTTCGCGCCGATTTTCCCGTTAAGGGGGCTGGTATCGGACGGGTTCTCGGCGATGCCGTGGTGGGAGAAAATTTTCGATTATGCGCGGCATCTGGCGTTACCGATCCTGTCGATGGCGCTCAGTGCCTTTGCGACCTCGACCTTGCTCACGAAGAATTCGTTTCTCGATGAAATCCGCAAGCAATATGTGCTGACCGCGCGGATGAAGGGGCTTCGGGAAAATCAGGTTCTTTACCGTCATGTGTTCCGCAATGCGATGCTGATCGTGATTGCGGGGTTTCCGGGGGCGTTTATCGGGGCGTTCTTTGCGGGATCCTTGCTGATCGAGACGGTCTTTTCGTTGGACGGGCTTGGGCTGCTCTCGTTCGAGTCGATTGTGAACCGGGATTATGCGGTTGTTTTTGCAACGCTTTATATTTTCTCGCTGCTGGGATTGGTCGTCAATCTCCTGTCCGACCTGACCTATACGTGGATTGATCCGCGGATCGATTTCGAGACACGGGAGGCGTGATGCAGGTTGCCCCGTCGATCTCCCCTGCCCTTGCCCCGCCTTTGCCCAGCAAGGGCTGGATGCGCCTGTCACCGATCAATCGCCGCAGACTCGAGAATTTCAGGGCTAACCGGCGGGGACATGCCTCGTTCTGGCTTTTCAGCGTGCTGTTCGTGCTGTGCATGTGTGCCGAACTGATCGCGAATGACCGGCCATTAATGGTGTCGTATAAGGGCGAATGGCTGTTTCCGGTGGCAATCGATTATCCGGAGGAGAAATTCGGCGGGTTTCTCGCGCAGACGGATTATCGTGATCCGTTGATCCGCGACGAGATTGCGGCGAATGGCTGGGCGGTCTGGCCGATCGTCCGGTTTGCGTCTAACACGATCAATCTAGATCTGCCGAGCCCGGCACCAGCCCCGCCGACATGGCTGCAACCGGACGAGGTTTGCGCGAAGACGGCGCAGAAATTCGGCGGTACGGGATGCAGAGATATTGAGTGGAATTGGCTCGGCACCGATGATGGTGGGCGGGATGTGCTGGCGCGGATCATCTATGGTTTTCGGATTTCAGTCTTGTTCGGGCTGATCCTTGCGGTGATTTCTTCCGTGATCGGCATTTTTGCGGGAGCGTTGCAGGGATATTTCGGCGGCCGGATTGATCTTTATTTCCAGAGATTTATCGAGATCTGGTCGGCCATTCCGTCGCTCTATCTTTTGATGATCCTGTCGAATTTCTTTGCACCGTCCTTCTTTACCTTGCTCGGGATTTTGCTGTTGTTTTCATGGGTGGCACTCGTCCATGTGGTGCGGGCAGAATTTCTGCGTGCGCGGAACTTCGACTATGTGCGGGCTGCGCGGGCGCTGGGCTTGAGCGACGGCAAGATTATGGTGAAGCATGTGCTGCCCAATGCGATGGTGGCGACGCTGACCTTTCTGCCGTTCATTCTGAATGGCTCGATCACGACGCTGACATCGCTGGATTTTCTCGGGTTCGGATTGCCGCCGGGCAGTGCCTCGCTGGGTGAATTGCTATTGCAAGGAAAAGCCAATATCGCCGCGCCCTGGCTTGGCTTGACGGGATTTGCAGTGATCGCTGTGACGTTGTCATTGCTGATTTTTATCGGCGAAGCGGTGCGGGACGCGTTTGACCCGAGGAAGACATTTTTGTGAGGCTGTGCTACGTCTCAGCCAGCGAGGAGAGCAGATCATGAACCGGATCGTGAGAGACCATTACCCGGCTGAAAAACTGCCGGAGGACCTTCGCGCAGGGCTACCAATCGGAGCCCAAGTTCAGGTGACAATCCTCGTCGAACCCCCTCAGAAAAGCACGGAAGACGTGCTGGCCATGATCGACGCCTATCGGGCGACCCGTCAAGAAACTGTCCGCACAGTAGAGGACGCCGTGGCGGAAATCAGGGCGCTTCGGGATGAGTGGGATCGTTGATGGTGGCGGCCACAAAAATCTATTTGGACGCCAACGTGTTTATCAGCACCATTGAGAGGCGTTTTAGCCAAGAAATCTGCGATGGACTGACCGAACTTATGATGCGTCCGGGTCGGAAATCCCCGTTTATCGTGACATCGGAATTGACGTTTTCTGAAGTTCTCGTCCGGCCAATGCGCGAGGAAGATGCCGACCTTGTTGCGATCTATGAGAATATCATTGTTGACGGCCCGGTTCTATCGGTTGGACCAATCAATAGAGAAACACTGTTTCATGCGTCGCGTTTGAGGGCTAACCATGTTTCGTTGAAATTGCCTGATGCCATTCATCTCTCGACGGCGTTTAACTCAGGATGTGACCACTTTTTAACATCCGATCTTAGAATTGAAGGTTCTTACGAGTTGCAAGACGATGGCGCCGACTTTCTCCAAAAATCGAAACAGTTAAAAGTACTTCGTCCCACTTTGGATGTTGTCAACCATTTGTTTGAGACTGCATTTTGACCCCCTCCCCCCTCCTCTCCGTCTCTGATCTCTCGGTTGCTTTCACGAATAGTGGCAATGCGGTGCGTGTTGTCGATCGTGTGTCGTTTTCGATCAAGAGGGGCGAGACGCTGGCGCTTGTTGGCGAGTCGGGGTCGGGGAAATCGGTAACGGCGCTTTCAATCCTGAAATTACTGGCCTATCCCGCAGCCTCGCATCCTACAGGGGAAATCCTGTTCAATGGGCAGGATATGCTCGGAATGGATGAGGACGGGCTCTGCCGCATACGGGGCAACGCGATCACCATGGTGTTTCAGGAGCCGATGACGTCGCTTAATCCGCTGCATACGATCGAGCGGCAGATTGGCGAGATTCTCGAGATCCATCAGGGTATTTCGCGGCAAAAGGCGCGCGGGCGGATCATCGAATTGCTCGAGCAGGTTGGCATTCGCGATCCTGAATCACGGCTTGAGTCGTTCCCGCACCAGCTCTCGGGAGGGCAGAGGCAGCGGGTGATGATCGCCATGGCGCTTGCCAACGAGCCTGATTTGCTGATTGCCGACGAGCCGACGACAGCGCTCGATGTGACTGTTCAGGCGCAGATTTTGCGGCTTCTGAAAGAGGTGCAGCAGCGGACCGGCATGGCGATGCTGTTTATCACGCATGATCTCGGCATTGTGCAGGCAATTGCGGATCGTGTTTGCGTGATGACGGACGGCAAGATTGTGGAAGAAGGATTGGTGGCAGACGTTTTAACGCGTCCGCAACATGCCTATACGCAGAAATTACTGGCGGCCGAGCCAAAAGGCCGCGCGAATCCGGTGGCGATTGATGCACCTGTCGTAATGCAGGCGGACAATCTGAAGGTCTGGTTTCCGATCAAGCGCGGTCTGTTGCGGAAAACAATCGGCCATATCAAAGCGGTTGACGGCGTGTCGCTCACGATCCGGGAAGGCGAGACAATCGGCGTGGTCGGGGAGTCGGGCTCGGGCAAGACGACATTGGGACTTGCGCTGCTGAGGCTTGTCCACTCCGAAGGACCCATCGTTTTTCTCGGGAAAGCAATTGATGCGCTGAGCCAGAATGCGCTGCGCCCGCTCAGGCGTTCGATGCAGGTGGTATTTCAAGATCCGTATGGATCGCTCTCGCCCCGGATGTCGATTGCCGACATTGTGGCCGAGGGAATGACGGTTCAGGAAGGAATACGCAGTCTCGCTGATCAACGCGAGATTGTAGCCAAAGCATTGGTCGATGTCGGGCTCAATCCCGATATGATGGACAGGTATCCGCATGAGTTTTCGGGCGGGCAACGACAGAGGATCGCGATTGCCCGCGCGATTGTGCTCGGGCCAAAATTTATTGTTCTCGATGAACCAACCTCGGCGCTGGATCGTTCCATACAGGCGCAGATTGTCGACCTGCTGCGCGGATTGCAGGAGACAAGACGTTTGTCCTATCTTTTTATCAGCCATGACCTTCGTGTCGTCCAGGCCCTTGCAAACCACATTATCGTGATGCGGGACGGAAAAGTCGTGGAACAGGGTGAAACCGGTGCCTTGTTCAATGCCCCGCAAGACGCGTATACGCGTGCTTTGCTCGCGGCAGCGCTGGATTTCAGACCGCACGATTCCAATAGCGTCGGGAGCTAGGCATGGCTCGTGCGTTTCTGATCGTGCTTGATTCTGTCGGCTGCGGTGGTGCGGATGATGCCGCACGCTATGGCGACGCGGGTGCCGATACGCTTGGCCATATCGCGAAAGCCTGTGCGGAAGGTCTTGGCGACCAGAAGGGTTTGCGGGCGGGACCACTCTCCTTGCCTTTCATGGAAAGTCTCGGATTGGCGCAGGCTTGCACGCTGGCGACCGGCAAAACGGGGCTTTTCAAAGGCGCTGCCGCGCCTTTAGGCGTGTGGGGTGTCGCCAAAGAGGTTTCGCAGGGCAAGGATACAGTTTCGGGGCATTGGGAAATGGCGGGAGCACCCGCCGATTTCGCCTTCGGCTATTTCAAGGATTTGAAACGCAGTTTTCCGCCCGATCTCCTGAATACGATTATGGCGGAGGGCAAATTGCCGGGGACTCTCGGCGATTGCCATGCTTCCGGCACCGTAATTATCGAGGATCTTGGTGCCGAGCATGTGAGAACGGGCAAGCCGATTTTCTACACGTCGGCCGATAGTGTGATCCAGATCGCGGCGCATGAGGAAAGT
This sequence comes from Alsobacter soli, assembly GCA_945883115.1. GTDB lineage: Bacteria > Pseudomonadota > Alphaproteobacteria > Rhizobiales > Beijerinckiaceae > CAIUPE01. The sequence continues at coordinate 56,426 of CAMCXA010000001.1, read as the reverse complement.
TTCGGGTTACAACGGCTTTACACGCTCTGTGTCATCGTCCGCCATCTTGTGGATCCATTGAAAATCGGACGTGTGATCGCCCGCCCCTTTGTGGGCAACGAGGCGGACGGGTTTGTGCGGACGGGGAACCGGAAAGACTTTGCAATTCCGCCAAAGGACGGAACGATCCTTGATCGGGCCGCGGAAGCGGGGCGAAAAATTGTGACGATTGGCAAGATCGGCGATATTTTCGCGCACCGCAATTCCGGCCACGAAGTGAAGGCGGCGGGTAATCTGACTCTCTTTGATGCGATGCTGCCCTCGATCTCGTCATTGGCCGATGGCGGGCTGCTTTTTGCCAATTTTGTTGATTTCGACAGTGAATTCGGGCATCGCCGCGATGTTCCGGGATATGCCGCCGCACTCGAGGCTTTTGACCGGCGGCTGGCGGAATTGCCGGACCTCTTGAAAGAGGGGGATCTTGTGATCCTGACGGCGGATCATGGCAATGACCCGACATGGCACGGCACAGACCATACGCGTGAAAACGTGCCCGTATTGGCGTTCGGGCCGGGAGTGACGGCGAAGAATATCGGGCGTCGGGAGAGTTTCTCCGATATTGGCGAGACGGTAGCCCGTTGGCTTGGACTGCCGGTACGGGCCCCGGGACTGCCTTTTCTCTGAAGCGGCGAGCGCTTGAGAGTCAAAAGGGTGGAAAAGAATGGCAGGGCGATCAAAAATGCCGTTTCGGCGTCGTCTTTCGTCCACGCCTCAGCTACACCTCAAGTCTAGAAATTCATTCAGGAGGGTGTCATGAAGGGTGTTACCGTGGTTTCGCATCCGCTGGTTCAGCACAAATTGACGCTGATGCGCGACAAAAGCCGTTCGACAACAAATTTCAGGCAATTGCTGAACGAGATCGGAATGCTGCTCGCCTATGAGGTAACGCGCGATCTGCCGCTGGAACTGGTAGAGGTGGAAACACCGCTGGAAAAGACCATGCAGCCGATGATTGCCGGCAAGAAGCTGGTTTTTGCGCCGATCTTGCGCGCAGGCGTCGGGTTTCTCGACGGAATGCTCAATCTCGTGCCATCGGCGCGGGTGGCGCATATCGGGCTCTATCGCGATCCTGAAACGCTGACGGCGGTGGAGTATTATTTCAAAGCACCGAGCGACGTTGCCGAACGCCTTGTGATCGTGATGGACCCGATGCTCGCGACCGCCAATTCGGCGATTGCAGCAGTGGACCGGCTCAAGGCGCGCGGCGTGACCGATATCCGGTTTGTCTGCCTGCTGGCCGCCCCCGAAGGCGTAGAGAAATTCACCAAGGCGCATCCCGATGTGGCCATATGGACGGCGGCGATTGACAGCCATTTGAACGACCACGGCTATATCGTGCCGGGCCTGGGCGATGCGGGGGATAGGATGTACGGGACGAAGTGAGAGCAAAAGCCGTCAGCTATCGCCTAACCTTCCCCCTGAGGAGGACAGAAGGTCTTTCTGATTGTCAGCCGCGCTAGCGGCGCGTGTCGAACCATCCATCTCGGCTGCAAGCGACATCTCCAAAGCGCGGACAACGACTTCTTCAACGGATATTTGCAGCCGTTGGGCTAATTCGTAGACGATATGGATTACTCTTTCGTCATCGATTTCGATACACATTAGAGCACCCATCGCTCCCATTTAAATAAAATATCAATTTGGAACTTCGATCTTTCGAAGCGAACAAAATTAATTGCCGCCATCGGAAAAATCAGGCTTAATCTTCCCTAGGGGAAAGATATTTCCATGAGCGAAAAAGAAACGCAACAAGGTAATCGCTTTTTTGGCCGCGCGTTAGGCTGGAAGGTTTTGCATTTCGACTATTTGAAAAATCCGCATGACACGGTATCCGCTATTATTTATGCCATTTCATTTATTCTCATACTATATCTCCTCGTTTTTGGGCTCTATTTTGTATTTGTTATTCCTTTCAAGATTGTATTTGCCGTCAACATTTTAGATGCGACACAACGTGTTGATGCCAGCGAGACGTCCCCCGCCGATTCCATCAATAAATTATTGCTTGGCCTTGGTGGCATTTTGGCCGTCCCATTCTTGATCTGGCGGACGATCATTTCGGATAAGCAAAATCGAATAGCAACAAGACAAGCGAAAATTGCACAAGACAATTTGCATACTACAACGATGGCAAAAGCCGTAGAGCACCTAGGCGCAATGCGTGAAATCAAAAAGACCCAACCCGTCGGTGGATTGTCCGTTCAGGTTGCGTTCAAAAATCTGTCAGAAGGAGGGGAGACTCGTCCCCTTGAAACAATTATTCACACCGAACCAAATATAGAAGTTCGTCTCGGTGGCATCTACTTACTTGAAAAAATAGCAAGGGAGCATGAGGAACTTCATTGGCCAATTATCGAAACTCTATGCGCTTACATCAGAGAAAATACAGGATATGTCGATTCTGATTTCCAAGACTCAGATCCCAATGAATTTGCGAAGCCAGATTTTGAAAATCCACCTAAAGCTGTCCGGGTTGATATTCAAGCGGCAATTAATGTCATCGGAAGGCGCTCAATGGACCAGCTAAAATATGAAAATAAGTTAAGACAAGGCACGAAGGACAGACGTCAATTTCGATTAGATTTGACCCACTGTAAACTTTCAGGAGCCAATTTTGACGGTCTAAATTTTGAATTTGCATTGTTCGATTATTCAGAATTGATGTTTTGTAGATTCGAAAAAACAAACATTAGCCACTCGACATTTGTTTATGCAAATTTAAGTTTTTGCAAAATGAGCAACATTTATTCAGCGCATGCTAGCTTTCAAGAAGCTAATTTTCAGAATGGAACAATCTCTGATAGCCGTTTTGAAAATTGCAATTTTGAAGGATTAAACGGTTCAAATTCATACATCTATGATAGCGTCATCACATCCCAAAATCTCGAATACGCAAACTTATCAGGGGCCCATATCTCAAAATCTCATTTTTCTGACACGTCGATGACGCATGCCAAATTATATAATGTTCAATTCTCAATGTGTGAAATTTTTAGTACGGATTTTAGTTTAGCAACGTTAAATGGCACGTCATTTTCAGGATCAATTTTGATCGCAAGCTGGTTTGAAGATTCGAAAGGCTTAACCAATACAACCTTTCAGCATTCGTGGCTAAATCCGACAGTAAAATTTAATACGGCGTTCGAACTGCCGGAAGATATTCATTGGTGGCCTCATAGCGACTATGAGAAACAATATAAAGCATGGAGTCAGACTAAATAAATAATCGGATCAATTGCTAAAATTTACCACTCACCCAATATTCTTCACCCGATACGGATGCGCCGGATATACCCCTAAAATCTTTACTTCGCGCGAGAAGAACTCCAACTCCTCCAATGCCAGTTTCAGATTGGCGTCATCCGGATGCCCATCCACATCCGCCAGAAATTGCGTGGCGGAGAAGGAGCCGTCGACCATATAGCTTTCGAGCTTCGTCATGTTAACGCCATTGGTGGCGAAGCCGCCGAGTGCTTTGTAGAGCGCTGCTGGCACGTTGCGGACGCGGAAGAGGAAGGTCGTCACTGTTGGGCCATTCTTCGGCTTGGCCCATTTCGGATCCTTCGAGAGTACGATGAAGCGCGTGGTGTTGTTTTCCGAATCTTCGACATTCTCGGCCAGCGTCTCAAGTCCGTAGATTTTGCCCGCTAAAGCCGTGGCCAAAGAGGCGCGAGTTTTGTCACCCCATTCGGAGACTTCGCGCGCAGAACCTGCAGTATCGCCCGCGATCACGGCTTTGAGCCCATATTTGCGGATGATTTTGCGGCATTGGCCGAGTGCATGCACATGGCTGTGAACGCTTTTCAAATCCTCAATCTTTGCGCCCTTCACGGCCAGCAATTGGAAATGGATCGGCAGGAAATATTCGCCGATAATGTGCAGCCCGGATTGCGGCAGGAAATGATGGATATCGGCAACGCGACCGGCAATCGAGTTTTCGATCGGGATCATGCCGAGTTCGGCGCTGCCATCGATGATCGCGGCAAAGGCATCTTCGAAGGACGCGCAGGGCAAGGGCGTCCACCCGGGATAGACGTCGCGGCAGGCAATGTCCGAATTGGCTCCGGGTTCGCCCTGATAGGCGATCAAGCGGGAAGAACTCATGGTGGTCAATGTCCTTTGCGGCGGGCACCGATGACGGCGCGGGCTCTTTCGAGATCGTGGGGGGCGTCGACGCCGAGCGGCAAGTCGTCAACAAGGCTGATATCGATTCGCATACCGGCTTCGAGCGCACGCAGCTGTTCGAGGCGTTCGCGGACCTCGAGCGGCGATGGCGGGAGTGCGACAAATCGTTGCAAGGCGGAACGGCGATAGGCGTAAAGGCCGATGTGATGATAGAGCGGCCCCTCGCCGGAGGGCGCGGTTGCGCGGGTGAAATAGAGCGCGCGGAGCGTATCCGGCCCGACGGGTGTTCCGACGGCCTTGACGACGTTGGGATCGGTGCGTTCCTCGGGACGTGAAATCTCAACGGCAAGTGTCGCTATATCAACCGCCGGGACCGAGAGCGGCAGCACTGCTTTCTGGATGATGGCGGGATCAATTGTCGGGAGATCGCCCTGCACATTGATGACGATATCGTGGTGGCCTTCGGGATCAAAGGCTTCTACTGCCTCAAAAATGCGGTCGGAACCGGAGGGATGATCGTGGCGGGTCATCACGGCAATGCCGCCGACGGCCTCAATTGCGTGCAGGATCGCATGATCATCGGTGGCGACAACGACAGGCCCGAGACCCGTCTCCATCGCACGACGCCAGACATGGACGATCATCGGCTCGCCACAAATATCGGCGAGCGGCTTGCCTGGCAGGCGGGTGGAAGCCATGCGGGCGGGGATGAGAATGACGGGATCGGACATTTGCGGCGCTCCTGCGCGACGTTTTAGTAACGAAAAAGCAAAGGTGTCAAAAAGTATCAGCTAAAAAATGCTTATACGAGTTGCCAACTGTGCCGCAAAGCGGTTAATCGAGAGGTTGTAAAAAAGGGCGTCGGGGATTGGCCAGATTGGTTTCACCTGTCGCGACGGTTTCGGAGCTGCGGAATGGATTCTTTTGAGTTTAACAAAATCGCCGGTGCCGTGCTTGGCATCCTTCTTTTCGTGATGGGTATAGGCATTGTGGCCGACATGATCTTCGCGCCGCCAAAGGTCGAGGTCGCTGGCTATGAATTGCCGGGTGCCTCCGAGGCCCCAGCGGCGAGTGCCGGTGCTGCCGCACCTGTCGTCGAACCAATTGCCGTGAGGCTTGCTTCTGCGGACCCTGCAAAGGGTGCCGCTGGTGTAAAGGCCTGTCTCGCCTGCCACAATTTCGAAAAGGGCCAACCGAACAAGGTTGGGCCGGCGATGTATGGAATCGTGGACCGTGCGAAGGGTGCGGTTGCGGGCTTCAATTATTCAGCTGCTCTGAAAGAGCGTGCGGCGAAAGGCGAGAAATGGGGTTATGCGGAGCTTGACGGCTTCATTGCCAACCCGAAGGCTTACATGCCGGGCACGGCCATGGCCTATGCGGGTCTTGCAGATGCAGCGAAGCGTGCGGATCTGGTTGCCTATCTCAGGTCTTTGGCAGATACGCCGGCACCGCTGCCGCAATAACGCGAACCGAATATCAAGATATGAAAAGGGCCGGTTTGACCGGCCCTTTTTATTTACTCTGCAGCCTCAGAAATGGGTTCAGGTGGCATCCACTTCAAAACGGGATTCCGCGCAGCTCGCGTTTCATCGAGCCTACGAACGGGCGCGAAATAAGGCGCGCCCGTAAAGCGCTCCTTATCACCACGCTTGGCTGCCATTGCGAGATCGCGCAAGGTTGCAATGAAAAGATCGAGCGATGCGCGGCTTTCGCTTTCCGTGGGCTCAATCAGCATCGCGCCATGCACAACAAGCGGGAAGTAGACGGTCATCGGGTGGTATCCCTCGTCGATCATCGCCTTGGCAAAATCGAGCGTGGAGACACCTGTGTCCTTGAGCCAATGGTCATCGAACAAGACTTCATGCATGCAGGGCTTGTTGCCGAAGGGAAGTGACATCAGATCGGCAAGTCCCGCGCGGATATAATTGGCATTCAGAACAGCATCCTCAGAGGCTTGCCTGACGCCGTCCGCGCCGTGCGATAACATGTAGGACAAAGCCCGGACGAACATGCCCATCTGGCCTTGAAAGGCAGTGATCCGGCCGAACGAGTGCGCACCATGTTTTTCTGCCTGATGCGTATCTTCGACAAGTTCAAAACCTTGATCGGTATGACGGACGAACGGAACCGGTGCAAAAGGTGCCAGGCGTTCGGAGAGAACGACGGGGCCGGAACCCGGGCCACCACCGCCATGGGGCGTCGAGAATGTCTTGTGCAGATTGATATGCATGGCGTCGACACCGAGATCGCCCGGGCGCGCCTTGCCTACAATGGCGTTGTAATTTGCCCCGTCGCAGTAGAAATAGGCCCCTGCATCGTGCATTGCGTCGGCGATGGCGACGATATCCTTCTCGAACAGCCCGCACGTATTGGGATTTGTGAGCATGATCGCCGCAACATCCGGCCCGAGCAAGGCTTTGACTGACTCGGGATCAACGGTGCCGTCTTCGCGGACCGGAACGGGGCGCACCTCGAATTGCAGCAAGGCAGCGGTTGCGGGGTTGGTGCCATGGGCCGAGTCCGGGACAAGGACAATCCGGCGGGTCTCGGCTTCGCCTTTTGCTTCAATGGCGGCTTTGATCGCCATCATGCCGCATAATTCGCCATGCGCACCCGCTTTGGGGGATAGGGCCACCGCGTCCATGCCCGTCAACTCAGTGAGCCAATGGGCAAGCGTATGCATGAGTTCGAGGGCGCCTTGCACGGTCGAGACAGGCTGGAGCGGATGCACGTCACCAAAGCCGGGCAGGCGCGCCATGCGCTCGTTAAGGCGGGGATTGTGCTTCATCGTGCAGGAACCAAGCGGAAAAAGGCCGGTATCAATGCCGTAATTCTTCTGGCTCAGCCTGACATAATGGCGCATCGCTTCCGGCTCAGAGAGGCCCGGAAGGCCGATCTCACCTTTTCGCGCCAATCCGCCCAGACGTGCTTTGACCTTTTTCGGCGCTTCATAATCGACACCGGTGGTCTCCAATCGGCCGACTTCGAAAAGGAGCGGCTCTGTCTGATCCAGTGCGCGGTTACCGGTGAAGGTGTGGGGCGCGGCACTGTCACTGGTGCCGGGTGTTGTGGGACGTCCCTGACGATTCAGCATGAGAAAATCTCCTTCAATCCGCTGACGAGTGCAGCGCGGTCCTCATCCGTATTCACTTCCGTATTGGCGATGATCAGCAGGTCATCGAGACCCGAGCCGGGCAAGAGCCGCGACACGGGAACACCCGCCATGACGCTGTGTGCTGCCAATCGCTCAACGGTATCGGCGGCATTACCCGGCAGCCGGACCGTAAATTCGTTGAAGAAACTGTCATTGAGAACGGAGATGCCCTTGAGGCCGGAAAGCAGATCAGCGAGGTGAACGGCGTTGGCGTGGTTGATTTCGGCAACGCGCTTCAAACCGGTCTGGCCGAGCAAGGACATGTGGATTGTGAAGGCCAGCGTACAGAGCCCGGAATTGGTGCAGATATTCGAGGTGGCCTTGTCGCGCCTGATGTGCTGTTCGCGGGTCGAGAGGGTCAGCACAAAGCCGCGATTACCATCGGCGTCGACGGTCTGCCCGCATAATCTGCCGGGCATTTGCCGGATATATTTTGATTTGGTTGTGAACAGACCGACATAGGGGCCGCCATAGATGAGGCCGTTGCCGATGGATTGCCCTTCACCCACGACGATATCGGCTCCCATCTCGCCCGGGGGGGTGATCAAGCCGAGCGACATGATTTCTGTGAAGACGGCGATCAGCAAGGCGCCATTCGCATGGCATTTCTCGGCAATCGCCCGTAAATCGCGTAAATTGCCGAAGAAATCAGGCGTCTGGATCACGACACAGGAAACAGTATCGTCAATTTTGTCGAGTAGATTTTCCGATGCTTTCAAATCGGGCGGGAGTGTTTCAACCTTGTCGCCAGCCATGCGCGACAAGGTCCGGACGACTTCGGCGTAGTGGGGATGAAGCCCGCCCGACAAGATCGCCTTGTTCCGCTTGGTGACACGATGGGCCATCAGAACCGCCTCGCCACAGGCTGTCGAGCCGTCATACATGGACGCGTTCGCTACTTCCATTCCGGTGAGGGCTGCAACCTGCGTCTGGAATTCGAAGAGATATTGCAAGGTTCCCTGGGCTATTTCAGGCTGGTAGGGCGTGTAACTCGTCAAAAATTCCGACCGCTGGATCAGATGATCCACCGTTGAGGGAACATGGTGTTTATAGGCACCGGCACCAACGAAAAAAGGAACTGTTGACGCCGGAACATTGCGCGCCGCCATGCGGCCCAGAAGCCGTTCGACCTCGAGTTCGCCCTTGTGAACGGGCAATTGCGGCAGATGATGCTGGAGTTTGTCGGCCGGGATATCAGCGAAGAGCTCGTCAATATGCTTGACGCCGATTTTGGCGAGCATATCGGTGCGATCAGTATCGGAAAGTGGAAGATAGCGCATCGGAGGTTCCTTTGGGCTTAAACGAAGACGGGAGGCGGTGGCTCGATCACAATTTCGGAAAGAACGGAATTGGCGATGAAGCAGAAGTCATGGGCGCGATGATGCAAGGCCTCGATTTCTTCCGATGTCGGTCTTTTCGAACCGCTAAGCGTCAATTCCGGGCGCAAAACAACGCGGGCGACATAGTGCTTACCCACGGCATTCTTGCCCATCTCGCCAATGGCATTATCGGTGTAAGTATCGATAATCAGGCCCGCTTTCGCTGCAAAACTCAGAAAAAACAGCATGTGACAACTTGCGAGCGAGGCGACGAACGCCTCTTCGGGGTCGACTGCATCCGAAGCGGATAAGGGAACCGGCACAACAAGCGGCGACGACGAGGCGGGCACAACCACACCTCCGTCGAACCGCCATTCATGACGTCGGCTATAGCGGTTTCCCGGAAAATCCTGCTCGCCCCGGGACCATGAAATCATTGCCGAATAGATATCCGCCATCGCAATCTCCTCTAGAGTGACGCGAGATAGGTCTTGTAATCGGCCTCGCTCATCAGATCGCCGAGTTCGGACGGGTTGGAGAGCTTGATTTTCATGAACCAGCCTTCGCCCTGCGGATCTTCATTGATCGTACCGGGGGCTTTCTCGAGTGCCGAATTGACGGCAGTGACCTCGCCCGACACGGGAGCATAGACTTCGCTTGCCGCCTTGACGCTTTCGACGACGGCTGCCTCGGCGCCTTTGGACAAGGCCTTGCCGGTGGCTGGTAATTCAACAAAGACCACATCGCCAAGCTGGCTCTGGGCATAATCGGAAATGCCGACAACACCGACATCTCCCTCGACGCGGATATATTCATGATCTTTTGAGTAACGGGTCTCGGACATGGAAGCTCCTCGGTTTTCAAGCAGAACGGAAATAACGGGTGGGAACGAAGGGCATGGCAGAAATGATTGCTGGCAAGGGATTGCCACGAACAACCAAATTGACCTTGGTGCCGAGTGCGGCATGAGCGCTGTCGACATAGCCCATGGCCAGAGGGCCATTGAGGGTGGGGCCAAAGCCGCCCGAAGTGATGGTTCCGATGGTGTTACCCGCGAGATCCGTGATCACGGTTCCTTCCCGCGCCGGGGCCCGGCCTTCGGGGAGGATGCCAACGCGCCGACGGGATGGGCCATCTGACAGCTCACGTTGAATGCGCGCATCACCGGGAAATCCGCCTTCCTCGCGACGCCGTTTCTGGATCGACCATTGCAGGCCGGCCTCGACGGGAGATGTCGTCGTGTCGATATCGTGGCCATAGAGGCATAGACCTGCCTCGAGACGAAGGGAGTCGCGGGCACCCAGACCGATTGGCTTTACCTCGGGCGCGGCTAGAAGCCGTTCATTCACGACCGCGATCTTGTCATTTCGCACAGAAATTTCAAACCCGTCTTCGCCGGAATAGCCTGAGCGCGATACGAGACAGGGAATGGCATCGAAGCTTGTGGAAATCGCCGTCATGAAGGGCATGTCTGATGCGGCGGGACAATGGCGCGAGAGAACGCGTGCGGCTTCCGGGCCCTGCAAAGCCAGCAAGCCGCGGTGCGGCGCGAGCATCAATTTGACTGATGGCGGCAGATGCGCTGCGAGATGGGCGAAATCTACCTCCTTTCGACCGGCATTCGCGACCAGCATCAGCGTTCCATTCTCATCCGGATCCGCAGACCGAGTGACCATAAAATCGTCGATAATGCCGCCATCTTGGGTAAGAAACTGCGAATAGCGCTGCTGACCGGGGCGAAGATTCAGAAAATCAGCTGGGGCAAGGGCCTCCAGTGCCCGCGCCGTTGTCTCGTGATCGGGACCGACCAGAAAGGCCTGCCCCATATGGGAGACGTCAAACAGTCCGGCATGGGTTCGCGCCCATTGATGCTCTGCGAGAATACCGGTCGGGTACTGGACGGGCATATCATAGCCCGCAAACGGCACCATCCGGGCACCGAGACTGACATGGCGATCATGGAGGGCTGTGTGAAGAACTGGCGCGTCAGACAAGATTTCGGTCATCGGATTCCCCGGGTCAGAGCAACGCCAGCATCAGACCACATGGCCTGCCTGGCGCCCCCTCTGTCCGAGTACCTGAGAGATTTCCCGCGTGAGCCGAGGCTCCGAGGTTACGCCCTTCGGTGAGATTGCTGAAAATCAGCAATCTGCTTTCCAGAGTGTCAGCTCTCTGCGGTCCTTTTGCCTGAGCGTTTCCGGGGCGGTTGCGCCTTCGGCCCTGTCAGAGTGCGATCATGCACCCGACAGCGTCTTCCGCAGAGATCGTAAGACATTTAGAGCCTATGAAGGTTCTGACGCGGTGTCAACCGTCGTTCTACCGACCCAGCCCCACCGTGATCGACAGCTCGGCACCGGATTTTGGTACCTTGATGCCGTCCTCTATAACGGTGAAGAGCGCCTGCCCTTCATCAGCCGGGATATTGACGCTTGCGGACTTGGTGCGTGTCACGAGGGTCTTGTCGCCGCGCTTCACGACGATGCTCAGCGGCGCAGACGCTGTGCCGGGACGACCGGCTGTGCCGATAATAGCCAAGACCTCGACGCCGACCTTGATGATGATCGATTCGCCGTCTGCGCGGCACTCACGGGCGAGCCCGCGGATCGAGAACTGGGTGCTGACTGCTTGCGCCGAGCCATTCCGCAGCGTGCTGCCACCCTCGCGAATTTCAACGGCAGGGCATTCGATCTCGTCCTCGACTTTGATTTCCTTCATGGGCTCGGGAACCGTTGTACCGCCATACATCAGAAGGTTACGAATCGGATTGCTACTGTCACCGCCCTGCGGCGGAGCCGAATCAGATGTGGCGCATCCCGCCAACGCAAACGTTGCCATAACAATCCACGGAAATTTTCTGAACCCTGCCACTGCTGCTCTCATCATCATTCTCTCATTCCCCGGGATCGAGTTCTATCATCTCAAAGCATGTCTCACGGTAGTGCGGCAAGACCCTCGGCAAAGTTTGCCAAGGTGATCGGAATGCCAATCCCGTCATCGGGCCCTTGAAAAACAATAAAAAGCGCCATTCGCCCTGCTTTGAACTGGTTGATCAATGCATCTCCCATCGTGACCTCGGCGATACACCCGGACGGAAGACACCGAATAAAGCCCGTTTTTCCGATATCGGTCCCGTCAATCCTCAGGCCTAGCCCTGATGGAATCAGAACGCCAAGCGGCAGAATCACCCGCAGAATCCGGTCGGATCCGCCAGCTCCGTTGACGATCAAGACCGCCAACGACAGACCGGGGCGATCTTCGGCATTCACATTCTGGACGAGCGCACATTGCTCGGCAGACGCACCCGGTTGTTGCTCGCATCTGACCGTCCAGTCTCCGAACGTCGCCTTCACAGTTCCACCGACAGCACCTGCGGGGGTAATCCACAAAAGCCCGATCAAGCAGCCTATGGCTCGCAAATTGAACCAGAAACGCATTAAACATCCACTCCGATCAAAGACCATTTGCACACCCTAGCCAATTTTCAATTCAGGTGCCAGTCGTCGGGGACTCAAAAATATGCGATGGTGTCCCAGAGTGATCGAGGGATTGTCCAATCCGGACCAACCCGTTGAAACGATCCATTAATCTGAATGTTGGAAACTATGCCGCACGAGATTTAAGCATCCAAACGATTGCACTTCGCGCGGGTTTGTGATTTTTGACGTTGAAAACTGCGTTCCGCATCATGCGGGCGCGATGAGGTTGGTTCTTCGGGTCCGCTTTGGAGCCGTATTTTCCGACTGCCGGGACAAGCCGGCGGCGCTACGTGTAGGAGATTTAGGCGTTATGACCCGATTTTGGACTCACGCTGTTCTGACGGCCAGTCTTGCAATGTGCCTCGCAACCCCAGCTTTTGCAGGCGACGGTGTACCAACGCCATGGCAAATGAGTTTTCAGACACCAGCCACGGCGGTTGCCGACTTTATCTACGTTATGCACGATTGGGTAAACGTCGTTATCGGACTGATCACGCTTTTTGTTCTCGCTCTGTTGATTATCGTGATTGTGAAGTTCAATGAGAAAGCCAATCCAACGCCTTCAAAGACAACCCATCATGTTGGCCTCGAGATCGCTTGGACACTCATTCCCGCACTTATTCTTGTGGGTATCGCGATCCCTTCATTCAGATTGCTGAAAATGCAGGTGGAATTGCCGAAGGCAGATATCACGGTGAAGGCCGTCGGCCATCAGTGGTACTGGTCTTATGAGTATCCGAAGGATCAGGGCGGCGGATTCGCGTTCGATTCTTACATGCTCTCGCGTGAGGATGCGGATAAGGCTGGCCAGCCTGCGCTCTTGGCAGTCGACAATGAACTTGTCCTGCCTGTCGGAAAGAACATCGTCGTGCAGGTTATCGGCCAGGATGTGATCCATAATTTTGCGCTCGCAGCGTTCGGCGTGCGGATGGACGCTGTTCCGGGGCGCCTGAACCAGACTTGGTTCAAAGCGGAACGCGAAGGCATTTTCTACGGCCAATGCTCGCGGCTGTGCGGTTCGAATCATGCATTCATGCCGATTGCGGTTCGCATTGTCAGCGAAGAAAAATACGCACAGTTCCTCGAGGAGGCGAAAAAGAAGTTTGCTTCTTCAGAAGCTGACACCCTGAAAATCGCTTCTGCTGCAAACTAATTCACTGAATTCTACTCGATCTGAACAAATCCTTACTTCAACCGATCCGGGAAAACGACAATGGCATATGCAGCTGCTGACCATGAGGCCCACGCCGACCATCCAACCGGATGGCGCAGGTGGGTCATGTCGACCAACCATAAAGACATTGGCACGCTTTATCTGATTTTCGCGCTCACAGCGGGTCTGGTTGGCGGATTTTTGTCCATCATGATGCGTCTCGAGCTTCAAGAGCCGGGTATGCAGTGGTTTACAAACCCGCAGACCTATAATGTGTTTGTCACCGGACACGGTCTGATCATGGTGTTCTTCGTCGTCATGCCCGCACTTATTGGCGGTTTCGGCAACTGGTTTGTGCCGATCATGATCGGGGCACCGGATATGGCGTTCCCGCGGATGAACAATATCTCGTTTTGGCTTCTCCCCGCGGCGTTCGCGCTCCTTCTGATTTCGATGTTTGTTGAAGGTGCGCCCGGCTCGAACGGATTTGGCGGCGGTTGGACAGTTTACCCGCCTTTATCAGTGGCAGGACATCCCGGCCCGGCGCTTGATTTTGGTATTCTCTCGCTCCATCTGGCGGGTGCATCCTCGATTCTTGGTGCGATCAACTTCATCACCACCATCCTCAATATGCGTGCACCTGGCCTGACCATGCACAGAATGCCTCTGTTCGCATGGGCCATGCTTGTGACCGCGTTCCTGTTGCTCTTGTCGCTTCCGGTTCTCGCTGGTGCGATCACCATGCTGCTGACGGATCGCAATTTCGGAACGACATTCTTTGATGCCGCGGGTGGCGGTGACCCGATTCTGTATCAGCATCTGTTCTGGTTCTTCGGTCATCCAGAGGTATACATCATGATTTTGCCGGGCTTCGGCATTGTCAGCCACATCATCTCTACGTTCTCGAAGAAGCCTATTTTCGGTTATCTCGGTATGGCGTATGCGATGGTTGCGATTGGGGCGGTTGGTTTCGTCGTCTGGGCGCATCACATGTATACTGCTGGACTGTCGCTTAACACGCAGCGTTATTTCGTATTCGCGACGATGGTTATTGCGGTTCCGACAGGTGTGAAAATCTTTTCCTGGATCGCGACAATGTGGGGCGGCTCCATCCGCTTCACGGCACCGATGATGTGGGCCGTCGGGTTCATCTTCCTGTTCACAGTCGGCGGCGTAACTGGCGTCGTGCTGGCGAATGCGGGGCTCGACCGTAACCTTCACAATACCTATTATGTCGTCGCTCACTTCCATTATGTTCTGTCGCTTGGTGCGGTCTTCTCGATCTTTGCGGCATGGTATTACTGGTTCCCAAAAATGTCGGGCTATGTGACCCCGGACTGGATCGGCAGATTGCATTTCTGGGTTTCTTTCGTTGGTGCAAACGTGCTGTTTTTCCCGATGCACTTTACGGGTCTCGCCGGTATGCCACGGCATTATGTGGATTACCCGGAAGCGTTTGCGGGATGGAACCGGATTTCGTCGATCGGATCCTACATCTTCGCATTCGGCTTGCTGATCTTCTTCTACGGCATTCTTGTCGCCTTTCTGCGTAAGGAAAAGGCTGGCGAAAGCCCATGGGGTGCCGGTGCCAATACGCTGGAATGGACGCTGTCTTCGCCTCCGCCCTACCATCAGTTCGAGACCTTGCCGCGTATCAGCGGAAATGATCACTAACCGACATCATTACCCTGCTGCGGCCCTTTTGGTCGCGGCAGGCATTGGTGGTTTGAGAGTTTAGGTTCAACATGGCTCACGCGAGCGACGCCCTTATGCCATCTGTTCAGATTGCCGGACCTTCATCGGCATCGGCTGGAGACTATTTTGCCCTACTGAAGCCGAGGGTAATGTCACTTGTCGTCTTCACGGCACTTGTTGGGATGATGCTAGCGCCGGGACATATCAATCCGGTCGTGGGCTTTGCGGCTTTGCTGGCAATTGCAGTGGGGGCTGGGGCAGCGGGCTGCCTCAATATGTGGTATGATGCCGACATTGATGCCGTCATGACACGAACGGCCCTTCGTCCGATCCCGGCAGGCCGTGTTTCGAGAGACGAGGCACTGGCATTCGGATTGACGCTGTCCGTCGGTTCGGTTCTCTTTCTCGGACTCATGACCAACCTCTTTGCCGCTGCATTTCTCGCTTTTACGATTTTCTTTTATGCCGTCGTTTACACGATGTGGCTCAAGCGTTGGACGGCTCAAAACATCGTGATTGGTGGCGCAGCGGGCGCCTTTCCTCCCATGATCGGTTATGCAGCAGTGACAGGCTCAGTGGATATCGTAAGTTTTATCCTGTTTGCCATCATCTTTATCTGGACGCCGCCGCATTTCTGGGCATTGGCCCTCGTTAAAAAAGGTGATTATGCAAAGGCTGGTGTTCCGATGTTGCCGGTCACGGCCGGTGAAACGGCCACTCGGCATCAGATCTTGATTTACACACTCATCCTCGCGCCCGCGGGTGTTCTGCCGGCTATCATGGGATTTGGCGGGATCGCTTATGCGGTCTTGTCGGTTGTGTCCGGGCTTGGAATGATTCTTCTGGCACTCCGTGTTCATGCGCGCCGCGAGGGCGAGGCTGCACGGAAAGCCGCGATGCAGCTGTTCGGATTTTCAATTCTCTATCTTTTCCTTTTGTTCGCCGTTCTATTGGTCGAGAAAATGGCCATCATGCTGAACCTTGAAGGGATCGTATGATGAACGAGCCAAAGCACCCAACGCCACCGGTTCTAACGCCGGAGCAACTAGCCCAGCAACGTTCGCGCTCAAAAGCTCTCGGCCTGATCTTGGGCGGATTTGCACTTTTGTTCTTTATCGTGACGATCGCGAAACTCGGATCGTCAGTTTTCAACCGGCCACTGTGAGACGATCATGACGGAAACCGTCGGGCACTCGGCACAAATCCGGAAAACGCTTATCGCATGCGTCGTACTCGTGGCGGGAATGACCGGTTTGGCGTTTGCATCCGCGCCGCTCTATTCAATTTTCTGTCAACTGACCGGCTATGGCGGGACAACTCAGGTGGCCGCGGCAGCACCTGCCGAAGGCATTCTCGAACGCGCCATCACAATCCGTTTTGATGCCAATGTCGCGACCGGTTTGCCATGGACATTTGAAGCGGAGACGCCAAGCCTCCCGCTCAAGATCGGGCAGACGGCAACAGTCTTCTACAAAATCACGAACCATGGCGCGGACGAAACAGTGGGTGTTGCCGCGTTCAACGTACAACCGGACCTTTCCGGTAGCTATTTCAACAAGCTTGAATGCTTTTGCTTTACCGATATGCGGCTAAAGCCCGGCGAGACAGTGGAAGTACCCGTGGTGTTTTTTGTTGATCCGGCCATTATCAAGGAGCGGGATCTGGACAAGCTCGATACAATTACTCTTTCCTACACTTTCTTTGCATCAAAGAATGCTACCAAGCCGGTTGCAGCGTTGACAGACCTGCAAAAACCACAATTATGACCCGCGATCCGCGTCACGCGGACTGAGACTTTAAGATCGGAGACGGACATGGCCGACGCGCACGCAAAGAACCACGATTTTCATATCGTTGACCCCAGCCCTTGGCCATTTGTGGGGTCATTGAGCGCATTCATTCTCGCTGTCGGCGCGATTATGAGCATGAAGGGCCTCGCCATTGGCGGCATGAAGGCCGGTCCGGTTTTGCTCGGTTTAGGTTTTATCGGAGTGATCTACACGATGATTGCCTGGTGGTCGGACGTTGTGAACGAATCGACCCACAAAGGGAACCATACACGGGTTGTCCAGCTGCATCACCGTTACGGAATGATCATGTTCATTGCGTCGGAAGTGATGTTTTTCGTGGCATGGTTCTGGGCTTTCTTCGACTCGAGCATTTATGCAGGTGAGGAAAAGGCATTCCTCCGTAATGCATTCACCGGCGGTCACTGGCCGCCGACTGGTATCGAGGTGTTCGACCCATGGCATTTGCCTTTGCTGAACACGCTGATTCTACTCACGTCGGGAACGACGGTCACATGGGCTCACCATGCGCTCTTGAACGATGATCGCGAGGGCTTGAAGCAAGGTTTGATCATTACGATCATACTCGGTGCCTTGTTTTCAATCGTTCAGGCCTATGAATATAGCCATGCTGCATTCTCGTTCGGTGGCAATATTTATGGTGCAACATTCTACATGGCGACCGGTTTTCATGGCTTCCATGTTCTGATCGGAACGATCTTCCTCGCCGTCTGTCTACTGCGAGCCTATAAGGGACATTTCACGCCGAAGCAGCATCTCGGGTTCGAATTTGCCGCATGGTATTGGCATTTTGTTGACGTTGTGTGGCTGTTCCTCTTTGTTGCGATCTACCTTTGGGGCTCGCAATGGGGTGCCGCCGCGGGCGCTCACTGATATTTGGCAAATGAACGAGAACGGGCGGCTTCGGCCGCCCTTCTTTTTTGGAGACGCATGATGAGCGAACCTGATTTACGCGATCTCCCGCCCCTGTTGCGTGTTGGCATTAAAGGACGATGCCCTCATTGCGGTGAAGGTGCACTCTTCAAAGGATTTCTGGCGCTTGAGCAACGTTGTGAAGCGTGCGGACTGGATTATGGTTTTGCCGACTCAGCCGATGGTCCAGCTGCTTTCATCATGATGATTGCGGGGGCGGTTGTGCTGGGCTCGGCATTAATTACGGATGCCTATTACGAGCCTCCGCTTCTGGTGCTTGCGGCCATTTTTCTGCCGCTCATGCTGATTGTCAGTCTCGGGCTGATGCGCCCTGCCAAAGGACTGCTGATTGCGTCGCAATATCGCAACAAGGCAGCACAAATCATCAACCCAGACTGAAGGTGGAGCATATTTTGCGCAAATTCATTCTCCCCGGAATCGCAGTTGCTCTGGCCTTTACCGTTCTGGTCGGGCTCGGAGTATGGCAGCTTATTCGCCTTGATGAAAAGCAGCGCCTGATTTCACAGGTCGCAACGATGATGAAGGCACCTCCGCGACAATTGCCTCCACAAGCGGAATGGAACGCGCCAAGTTTTGCAGCACTGGATTTCAGTCCCGTCATGATATCGGGAACGTTCCGGCACGAGCTTGAAGTCTATCTGTTTGCTTCCGTAGCGAAAGGAAATCGTGGAGACGAGCAACAGGGTCTTTTCGTGTTAACACCGTTTGATCTTGCCGACGGCGGGAGTGTGTTGGTCAATCGTGGATTTGTGCCCGCGCAGTTAAAGGATCCGAAAACGCGCATCGCGGGTCAGGTTGAAGGCACCGTCACGCTGACCGGGATCCTCAAATTCGCAAGAACACCGGGCCTTTTCACGCCTGAACCGGACCGTGCCAATCGACTTTGGTTTGCTGCCGACCCCGTCGGGATGGCAACGCTGCAAGGCTTAACTTATGTGGCTCCGTTCATGATCGACGCGGACGATACGCCCGTCCCGGGGGGGTGGCCTTCAGGTGGACACACCGTATTAAACTTCAGCAATAATCACCTTCAATATGCGTTGACGTGGTTTGGCCTTGCTCTCGTTTTGTTTGTGATGACGCTCTTCCAACTTCTCAAAAGTTGGCGCCCGAATAGCGGCATTACGACCTGAACGCATTTTAACAGATTTGGCGTAAACAGCGTAATTGTCAGTAATGTTTCTCTTGTCACGTCTTGAGCCTACCCTTACCGTTATTCAACAAATTGGAAATGATGAATCGTGACTGCGCCAAAGCATCTTCATGAATCCACCCGAGGCGAAGCCCCGGAACTGACCTTCTCCGACGCCGTGCTTGCGGGGCTTGCGCGAGATGGAGGTTTATACTGGCCAAAAGAATGGCCGATAGTGTCCCATTCCGAGATTGCGGCGTTTGCTGGTCAGTCCTATGCGCAGGTTGCAGAAAACATTGTGGGTCGGTTTGCTGATGATATTGATTCAAAAGCATTTTCCACGATGGTACGCGATGCGTATGCGACTTTTCGGCATCCAGCCGTCTGCCCGTTGAACCAGCTTGGCGACAATCTTTTTGTTCTTGAGCTCTTTCATGGGCCAACACTCGCTTTCAAAGATGTCGCAATGCAATTGCTTGGACGCATGATGGATCATGTGCTGGAAGTTCGTGGCGAACGAGCCACCATTGTTGGCGCAACCTCGGGCGATACAGGCGGCGCGGCAATTGATGCTTTCAAGGAACTCAACCGCGTGGATATGTTCATCCTCTATCCGCATGGCCGCGTGAGCGAAGTCCAGCGGCGGCAAATGACGACAGTGAACGCACACAATGTGCATGCGATCGCGGTCGACGGAACCTTTGACGATTGTCAGGCGCTCGTGAAGGCGATGTTCAATCATCACCATTTTCGAGATTCACTGCGGCTTTCGGGCGTCAATTCAATTAATTGGGCACGAATTGTCGCGCAAATCGTGTATTATTTCACTTCCGCTGTTTCTCTTGGCGCACCACACCGCGAAGTATCGTTCTCTGTGCCGACAGGAAATTTCGGGGATATTCTAGCAGGCTGGGTTGCGAAGAAGATGGGCCTTCCGATCAAGCTTCTGACGATCGCTACCAATGACAATGATATTCTCGCGCGTGCATTGACATCGGGACGCTACGAGATGACGGGTGTTCTTGCGACCACCTCGCCATCGATGGATATCCAGATCTCGTCGAATTTCGAGCGGCTGCTGTTTGAAGCATATAACCGTGACAGTGGCGCAATCAGGCAACTCATGGCGCAACTTTCGCAATCGAAAGCATTTACGATTGCGCCGCATGCGCTCGATACGATCAAGCGCGAATTTTCCGCGGTCACCGTCTTGCAGCGCGAGGTTGATGCCGAGATGCGGCTTTCGTGGCAAAATGCAGGCTATTTGCTGGACCCGCACACAGCGATTGGTGTCGCTGCTGCACGTTCAGAACTTGAGAAAAGCCCGGCTACTCCCATGGTTGTTCTGGGCACGGCGCACCCGGCAAAGTTTCCTGATGCAGTCGAGCATGCGACGGGGGTTCGCCCTCCTCTGCCGGAGCACCTTGGTGATCTCTATCAGCGCACGGAACGGATGACGAGACTGCCGAATGACCAGAAAGAAATTGAAGACTTTATCCGTCACCAAGCCAGAGCGGCTCGTGGAGCGGTTTCGTGACCAGCCTTAATGACATTGAAGCGGCTACTCCAGAAAAGCGCTCAACCGAGGCTGTGAAACTCACAACACTTGGAAGCGGGGTTCGGGTAGTAACCGAAACGATGGAACATGTTGCGACTGCAGCGTGCGGCATATGGGTGGGCGCAGGCGCCCGGCATGAGCATGCAGAAGAACATGGTCTGGCCCATCTTCTCGAACATATGGCCTTCAAGGGTACGAAAAAACGCTCGGCCAGAGAGATCGTCGAGACGATCGAGGCCGGAGGCGGCGAAATCAACGCCGAAACGAATGCAGAGTATACGGCTTATTTTGCGCGTATTTTGGGCGAAAATGTTTCCGTCGCACTCGATGTGCTTGGCGATATTCTGACCGAACCTGCATTTGATCCCGAAGAGCTTCAACGGGAAAAAGGCGTCATTCTTCAGGAAATCGGGTCGTATGAGGATACACCCGATGAAATCGTATTTGATATGCTGATGGAAACAGCTTTCAGCGGCTCTTCAATTGGCCGACGTATTCTCGGCACGCCAGAAACGGTAACGGCACAAAACAAACAATCAATCGAAGGCTTTCTAGCCCGAAACTATCGTACCCCCTCCATCGTGGTTTCTGCAGCAGGTGATGTTTCGCACGATGCAATCGTCACGGATATTGAGAAATTGCTTCAATCTGTTGGGGCGGATCGCGCCATTGCCGCGGAATCGGCGCAGTATATTGGCGGTGACGCGCGAAAAATCCAGAAACTCGAGCAAGCCCATGTCGTGCTTGGCTTTGAAGGCCTGCCATATAGTGATGATAGCCATTACGCGTTGTACGTCTTCTCGAACCTTCTCGGTGGGGGAATGTCATCAAGGCTCTTTCAAGAAATTCGAGAAAAACGCGGATTATGCTATGAAATCAACTCATTTTTTTCACCCTTCTCGGATTCCGGCGTATTTGCCATCTATGGCGGCACGGGTCAGCGGGAACTCAAAGAGTTCATGCCGGTCTTGATTGATGTGATGCAAGCTGCTGCTGAAACGGCATCAGAGGAAGAGGTCGCAAGAGCGCGGGCCCAGATGAAAATGTCTATTTTGACGTCTCTTGAGTCGCCGGGTCGTCGGACGGAGCAAATGGCGCGTCATATCCTCGCCTATGACCGTGTTTTGTCGCGAGCAGAGCTGGCGCGGATGATCGACGCGATAACAGTTGAGGACGTTCGGGCTGCAGGCCGAAAAATGCTTTTGACGGCCCCCTCGGTCGCAGCAATCGGCCCGATCAAACCCTTAATGTCATATGACACACTCACGACGCGGTTAGGAACGGCTCGAACGGGTCGCTCCGATGCACCGGTCACCGGCGTTTGACGGGGGAGCCTGCAATGTTCCGCCTCGCATCGATGCCTGATCCGACGCCTTCGATTCGCTCAGAGGGCCTGCTTTTGCGTGCGCCTCGGATGGACGATTATGTTGACTGGGCTCAATTGAGGCAGGAAAGTCGCAGCTTTTTGGCGCCGTGGGAACCGGTTTGGCCAGTTGATGACCTGACGCGTCAATCGTTCCGACGCCGCATGAAGCGCTACCATGACGATATGATTGCCGATCTTGCGTATACGCTGTTTATCTTTGAACCGACGACCGGCTCTCTCATGGGTGGGATGACACTGGGCAATGTCAGGCGCGGCGTATCGCAATCGGCGACGCTGGGTTACTGGATGGGGCAACCGTTTGCCGGCAGGGGGATCATGACCAAAGCGGTGAGGGTCATGAAGGTTTTTGCATTTGAAAAGCTGGGACTTCGGCGGATCGAGGCGGGCTGTATTCCAAACAACATCGCTTCGATTCGCGTGCTGGAAGCAAATGGCTTTGAACGCGAAGGATATGCCCGAGAATATCTGTGTATTGCTGGTGTATGGCAGGACCATTTCCTTTATGCCTGCCTCAACGATAGCCGATGAGACACAGCTTAGAGCGGCGATATTTCGATATGCTCCCTTGCCCTTCCTGCATCTTGCCATTACCAAGAATGCCTGCATCTTGATCGTGCTCAACCAGATGGCGGGACCCGGATTCGTGACGGTTAAAGCCTTCCTTTCCCAACTTATGATCCTTGGCGTGTTGATCGTTTTCAACGCGACGTCGGCAAAAGCAGTAGAAACCATTCTTGTCGAGCCGGGTGTTGCCGCTATCAATGTGCTGCCCATGGCGGAAAAACATAGATCGGAAGGGGACGACATCCAGATTTCAACGGCTGCAGGAGCGGATGGTATTGTGCGCCGCATTGCAGTGAAGGCAAAAGTCGAAGGAAGACATCCGGACTGGATTGTTTTTGCTTTGAGAAATGACACTGACCAGTCGATGAGCCGATGGCTTGTTGCACCCCATTTCCGACTGATCGACTCCGGATTGCTGAAACCTGATCTGGGTGCAACGCGGATTACAGATATTACGGCAAGCAAAGGAGAGCCACCCGAGAGACAAAATTTCTCCGACGCAGATATCTTCGAGATCATCATCGAACCCGGGGAAACAGTCACCTATGTGGCCGAATTGGCCAGCCTGTCTCTGCCGCAGCTCTATCTGTGGAATCCGGATGACTACAAAGATAAACTGAACGGCCTGACCTTCTACAGTGGGGTTATTGCAGGCATTGCGGCTCTGTTGGCCCTTTTCCTGACCATCTTGTTTCTTGTCAAAGGGACATTGGTTTTTCCATCTGCCGCAGCACTCGCTTGGGCTGTTCTTGCCTATGTTGCGATCGATTTCGGCTTTCTCGGCAGAACGCTAGGGGTCACCGCAGAGGGAGAGCGTGTATATCGGGCAGGTGCCGATGCGATGCTCGCCGCCGCACTTGTTGTGTTTCTGTTCGCTTATCTCAATCTCAACCGCTGGCATGTCAGATATAGCCATGTCACAGCCATTTGGCTGACGATCTTGGGTGGGTTGATCGTTCTTGCGGTTGTTGACCCTGCGATGGCTTCCGGCATCGCACGCCTTTCAATTGGCGCGACTGTCGCAATCGGACTTTTGCTGATCATCTATCTCGCAACTCATGCAAATGACCGTGCTACGTTGCTTTTGCCGACCTGGTTTATCTTGTTTGTTTGGGTAACTGCGGCGGGATTTGCCCTTCTCGGCTATTTGCATACCGACATCGCAGCCAATGCGCTGATTGGCGGCCTCGTATTGATTGTCATGCTGATCAGTTTCACAGTCATGCAGCAGGTTATCTCGAGCGGGAGCCTGACCGACAAGGAAATTCCGGACCTTGCACGTCGTGCACTTGCGCTGGCGGGGAGCGGAGACGTCGTTTTTGACTGGTCGGTGAAGAACAATAAGTTTTCGATCGGAAACGACGCAGAATTGGCGCTCGGATACCCAAAAGATTCGCTCCAAGGTCAGCCAAAGCAGTTCATGGAGCACCTCGTTCCAGCTGACAAGGACCGGTTTCAGACCGCAATTGACGGTATTATTCACCATAGACAGGGACGGATTGCCACTGAACTCCGATTTAAGGCTGCCGACGGCAACCATCACTGGTTCCGCTTGCGCGCCAGACCGATCACTGATCGTGCGGGCGATGTTTCACGGATACTCGGTACTTTGACCGATATTACCGAGGCCAAAATAGCTGAAGAGCGCATCCTCCACGATGCGATTCATGACAGCCTGACAGGGTTAGCCAACCGGCGTCTTTTGTTGGATCGCCTTGATATGCTGCTGAAAATCAGCGTTGCTGGGGTTCCAATCAGGCCGACCGTTGTTGCCATCGATATTGACCGCTTCCGGGATGCCAATACTGCTATCGGCCTCTCCGGCGGGGATGCTCTGCTTCTTGCGATCACGCGGCGTCTGACGCGTTTCCTGCAACCGCAAGACTCGCTCGCCCGCATCGGTGCTGACCGTTTCGTGATCCTTCTCCTGTCGGAAACAGAGCCGGCGCCAATTACGGCGTTTGTCCATGCTGTCAGGCGCAGTCTTTCGGCGCCAATCTCGATTGACGAGCAAAATGTTCTTGTCACGGCTTCTGTTGGCATCTCACTTCCTGACCAGAACAAGGAAACACGGGCAGAAATCCTGCTTCGGAATGCTGAAATTGCCATGATGCACTCAAAACAGCTGGGCGGTGACAGAATTGATGTGTTCCGTCCGGCAATGCGCGCGCAAGGAAGCGAGGCTCTCGCCTTCGAGGCTGATCTCAGAAACGCACTTGACGGGGATCAGATCAAACTGGATTACAGGCCGGTCATTAGACTTCGTGACCGTGCTATCGTTGGCTTTGAAGTAAATGCACGATGGAATCGTAAAGGTTTTGGTGTCCTCGACCAGTATGAATTTCTCAATGGATGCGATTCGATTGAATTAGCGCAAAGTATTGGACTTTATATATTTAATCATGCAGCAAATGATTTGTGCAAATGGCAGAGAGGGGCATCAGTTTGGCGAAATTTCTTTGTCACGATCGCAATTCCAGCAAATCTTATGCATGAAAGTTCTTTCGTGCAGGAGATCAAAACTATCGTAAGCAAGGCACAGCCCTTGCCGGAAACCCTGAAAATCGAAGTTTCAGAAAGCTATCTCATTGAAAATCCTGAACAAACGCTTCAGACTCTGAGCAGTTTATCGGATCTTGGGATTGGCCTCATCATCCGCGACTTCGGTCATGGCTATGCCTCCCTTGGACTGCTAGATAGGTTCCCCATTGATACGATCCGAGTGACGAGAAACATGACCCGAGCCGACACGGCAGGAGTGAGGCCAGCCCTTATTCGCGCCGTTGTGACTTTGGCGCAAGACCTTGAAATCAGTGTTATAACTGATGGAATCGACACGGAGTCAGACGCTGTGGAGTTTGATCAAATCGGGTTCCACATGGGCACGGGAAGCTTGTTCTCTGGCGTGATGACTGCCAAGGATATCGAGCAACTGATCAACCGCGCCGAGCGATAGAGCCAGGCCAATCAAGCATGGCCCGCGAGGGGCGACAGCATCGCCGGATCGATCCCGAGCGAGCCCAAGGCTCGAACGTACTTGCTGTCAAACTCTTGATCGAAAAGGATTTTTCGATCCAACGGACAGATCATCCAGCCATTGTCCTGGATCTCGGATTCGAGTTGTCCCGAGGCCCAACCGGCATAGCCGAGGGCGAAGATGGCATCCTCCGGACCTTGGCCTCGGGCGATGGCCTTGAGGATGTCGATGGTGGCGGAGAGCCTGATCTCGTCTCCCGCCGTGACAGAGCCCTCGATGGGTTCGACCGGTACGGAGTGCAAGACGAAGCCGCGGCTGGTTTCAACCGGGCCACCGCGCAGAACCTTCATGTTGCCCGCTTGAGACGGCAGCGATATTGATGGTTTTTCTGGAATGATTTCAAGCTGTTGCAGTAATTCCGGGAAGACGATATCCTCCGCAGGCTTGTTGATAATGATCCCCATAGCACCATCATCGGAGTGAGCGCAGAGATAGATGACGGCGCGATCAAAGCGCTGATCCATCATTCCGGGCATGGCCACAAGGAACATGCCGGTTAGAAAACGCGATTGGAAATTACTGGAATCGTTGGAATAGTTCATAAATCTAAAGTACGCGTAAAACAGGCAATTTCAAGAAGGATTATCACCTTAAATGCACTATTTTGGATGTTTTTCGAGATTGAGGTTGATTTTTCGACAATTCCAATCGGGATCTCCAACGTTGGAGATGTTCGAGGCGCAATTATTTCGAAAACGTGTTTTTATCTTATTGGTATCATTCATTTTTTGCCTCCCTTATCTGACATCAGGCACTTTTGCGCAGTCCAACAAAACTGGAAGTACTGTGGACATGTTGGACGCTGGAACATTACCAGTGGGACTCCGGCTTGTTGGAATCCAGATTCACCTCGATCCGGGATACAAGACCTATTGGCGCGAGCCGGGCGATTCAGGGCTACCGCCGGTGTTCGATTGGCAGGGCTCCGAGAATGTCGCGACGGTCGATGTGAGATGGCCAGTGCCGGTGCGCTTTGCGGACGGATCGGGGTCGTCGAGCGGCTACACGGAGAGCGTGATCCTGCCGGTCCTCGTGACACTCCGAGATACGGGGCAACCCGCCAGACTGAAGCTCAAGATCGATTATGGCATCTGTGCGGAATTGTGCGTGCCCGCCCTGGGCGAGGGGGAACTGTCCCTGTTGCCCGATGCAATGGTGACGCCACATCGGGAGCGGGTCGAAGCGGCACTCGGGACGGTACCGCAAAGCGCCCGGCTTGGCGATGGTGTTCTGCCGGGTGTTGTCGGGATCGAGCCTGACGTGAAGGAGACTGTGCTTCGGGTGAAGGTGGCACGATTAGCGGGATCACGCGAGCCTGACCTCTTCGTCGAGGGGCCGAAAGGGTGGTATTTCGGCCAGCCGGTACTGTCCGGGGCGACGGACGGTACAGAACTGGACTGGCTCGTTCCCGTCGAACAGAAGCCGGATGCGGGAAGTTTGGCAGGTCTGACGCTCACACTCACGGCGGTTGCCGGATCAAAAGCGACAGAGACGTCAATCCGTCTCGACGAACAGGGCAGAGCGCGCTAAACAGCCACGTCTCCGCTTGTTGCGGATGCCCCATTTCACTGACCCAAGGATGAAGCGTATGACGATTTCTATCGGCGAGAGCCTCCCAGAAGTAACATTCCGGATCATGACCGAGAACGGTCCCGCCCCGAAGACGACCGACGAACTCTTCAAGGACCGCAAGGTTGTCCTGTTTGCCGTACCGGGCGCGTTTACCCCGACCTGCCAGAACAACCATCTGCCGGGCTATCTGAAGCATGCCGCGGAGATCCTTGCCAAGGGCGTCGACGCGATTGCTGTTACGGGCGTCAATGATGTGTTCGTGATGGACGCTTGGGCCAAGCATAATGATGCGAAGGGGAAGATCGAGTTTCTCTCGGATGGCAATGCCGATTTTGCCAAGGCAATCGGGCTCGCGCTGGATGGCTCGGGATTTGGTTTGGGCACGCGCTCGAAGCGTTACTCGATGCTGGTCGATCATGGCGTCGTGAAGTTGATCAATGTCGAAGAGACCCCTTCGACAGCCAATGCCTCCGGCGCGGAAGAATTGCTCAAGCAGCTCTGATCGGGACCGGGTATTATTCATGAAGGGCGGCGCGGTTTATTCCGTGTCGCCCTTTCGTTTTTCTGGCCCTCCGCCATTGCGGAAGGGGGCCAAGCCTTCACGGGCCAGTTCATCGACGCGCTCGTTCTCGTCATGACCGGCGTGGCCTTTGACCCAGTGAAAACTGACATCGTGACGCTGACGCGCCTCATCGAGACGCTGCCAGAGATCGGCGTTTTTGACGGGCTTTTTATCAGCTGTTCGCCAGCCATTCCGCTTCCAGCCATGCATCCATGAGGTGATGCCCTGCCGGACATATTGGCTGTCCGTCCAGAGATCGACAGCGCAGGGCCGCTTGAGGCTCTCGAGCGCCATGATGGCTGCCATCAATTCCATGCGGTTATTGGTGGTGAGTTGTTCGCCGCCGCACACTTCCTTGCGGGTGTCGCCATAGATCAGCAACACGCCCCAGCCGCCGGGGCCGGGATTGCCGGAACAGGCACCGTCCGTATAGATCGTTACGCGATTGACACTCATTCGACGTAACCGAAATCCGTTGCCTTGTCGGCGCTCTGGAAGAAACGGAGCTTGCGGTAATATTCGAGTGGGTCCTTCGGCCTGACAAGCGCTCCCGGTGGGACATTCAGCCAATCGACGAGGCGGGTGAGCATGAAGCGCAGCGCGGCACCGCGGCAGAGTATCGGCAGGGCAGCGACTTCGGCGGGCGTTAAGACGCGGAGCGATTGGTAACCCGCAATCATCGCCCTGCCCTTCGTCATGTTGAAGGAGCCATCTTTCTCGAAGCACCAGGCATTCAGACCAATGGCGAGATCATAAGCGTAAAAATCATTACAGGCGAAGTAGAAGTCGATCAGGCCGGAGAGTTCGCCCTTCAGGAAGAATACATTGTCGGGGAAGAGATCGGCGTGGATCACGCCCGATGGAAGCCCTTGCGGCCATTCTTGTTCAAGGTCGGCAAGGGCAGCGGCGGTGGCATCACGCAAGCCCGGCGTAACCGTGTCGGCGCCGTCTTTCGCGGCATCGAAGAGTGGGCGCCAACCAGAAACAGAGAGGGCATTGGCACGAAATCCCTTGAAATCGGCGCCGGCAAGATGAAGCTGGGCGAGGACCTCGCCAACGGGGCCGCAATGCTGGACCGTAGGCCTGTTGACGCCAATGCCTTCCAGAAAGGTAACAATTGCAGCGGCACGATCGGCAAGCTGCCCCAGCGCCTCGCCAGACCGGTTACGCACCGGCTGGGGGCAATTCAGACCGTGTTGCGCGAGATGCTCCATCAAGGCGATGAAGAAAGGAAGATCCTCGGCTTTGACGCGTTTCTCATAGAGGGTGAGAATGAAGGTGCCGCCTTCGGTGCGGAGCAGGAAGTTCGAGTTCTCGACGCCCTCCGCAATCCCCTTCACCGACAAGACGCCGCCAATGTCATAGAGACTGATAAAGGCGGCGAGTTCTTCGTCCGAAACTTCCGTATACACCGCCACGCTCTACTCCGCTGCAGCACCGCGCAGATTGCGCGGCAAGGGAAAAAACACACTCTCGTCGGCTGTCGTGACCGTTTCGACGGTCACCGACCAGCGTTCGGCGAAGGCATCGATCATTTGTTCGACAAGTATTTCGGGGGCCGACGCACCGGCGGTGATCGCCAAGGTCCGTATCCCCTCGAACATTGACCAGTCGATCTCGGTTGTCCGCAACAGGAGGACGGCCTTTTTTGCGCCGGCCCGCTCGGCAACTTCGCGCAGACGTTGGGAATTCGATGAATTGGGCGAACCAACGACAATCACGGCATCGGCGAGTAATGCTACTTTTTTGATCGCTTCCTGACGGTTCGTCGTCGCGTAACAAATATCTTCCTTGTGCGGCCCGACAATCGCCGGAAAGCGCTGCCGCAGGGCGTTGATGATCTCGCTGGTGTCATCGACGGAGAGTGTTGTCTGGGTCACGAAGGCGAGCTCGGTATCGTCGAGATCGGGCAGCGCAGCAACGTCGGCAATGGTTTCGACGAGTAGAACCGAACCTGCCGGCAATTGTCCTAAGGTGCCGACGACTTCCGGATGGCCGGCATGGCCGACGAGCAGAATTTTGCGCCCACGTTTATGCTGGATTTCGGCTTCCCGATGCACTTTGGTGACCAGCGGACAGGTGGCATCAATCGCGAAGAAGTTTCTCTGACGCGCAGCTTCCGGGACAGATTTGGGTACGCCATGGGCGGAGAAAATCACCGGCGCGTCTGTATCGGGGATTTCATCCAGTTCCTCGACGAACACAGCGCCCTTCCGTTTCAAATCATCGACAACATACCGGTTGTGGACGATTTCATGCCGGACATAGACGGGGGCACCATGAAGTTTCAACGCCTGCTCGACGGCATCAATCGCGCGAACGACGCCTGCGCAAAATCCACGGGGGGCGCATAGGAGGACGGTCAAAGGAGGTTTGGATAGTTGAATCATGAGGCGAACTGCTGCATCGTCAAAGCCTGTTTGTGAGCGGAGCTTGCGCGAAGGTCAAGCGGCGCAACAGTATCGCCTGCAGGAAAAAGAACATTGAAGCCAATCCGACAGCTTTTATTCGATATGGATGATGTGCTCTGCGCTTATCATGTTGATATCAGGATCGCGGCGCTCGCCGAGATAACTGGGAAAGCGGCTGATTCGATCAGGGCTTCGATCTGGGAAACGGATTTTCTGGAGCAATCAGACCGCGGGGCGTATTCTGCTCAGGCCTATCTTGAGGAATTCGGGCGACGGCTGGATTATCCGCTCAGTCGGGCGGAATGGGTTGCGGCGCGGAAGGCAGCGATGCCGCCTTTCCATGATGTTCTGGGACTTGTCGGGCGGGTGAAGAAAAGACTGCCCGTTGCACTCCTGACCAATAATGACCATTTGCTCGGCGACACGCTGGACGAGGTTTTTCCCGATTTGATACCACTGTTTGGTGATGCAATTTTTGTTTCAGCGCGGATTGGCGCGGCCAAGCCGGACGCCGCTTGTTTTATGCATTGCTGCACGGCGTTGAAGGTTGCAGCTACGGAGACGTTCTTTACCGATGATCTCGTTGAGAATGTGCTCGGTGCAAAAAGTGCAGGGCTCAAGGCGCATCATTTTGACGGGTATCAGGGCCTTGTGCAGGCGTTGGAAGCCCATGGCGTGCGAACGGATTGATCCAAAAGACCTTTTCACTCGCATTATAACAGGTGGCAGCGTAAGAGCTTCGGACATCACGCAGCCCTGCAGCAGGATTCCAGACCATGAACGATATCGCGACTGCGGCGGCTGAACGGCCGACGGAACAGGGCAAATTCACGACGGGTTCGACAATGCGACACGTCGCCGTGATGGCGGCAAGTGGCGCGGTCGGGCTGGTGTCGATCTTCGCGGTCGATCTTTTGGCGCTGCTTTATATTTCCTGGCTCGGCAATGTGAATTTCACGGCGGGCGTGGGGTATGGCACGACGGTTCTGTTTTTGTCGACATCGTTCAATGTGGGACTGATGATAGCGAGTTCGGCTCTTGTCTCGCGGGCGCTCGGGGCACGGGACAAGCCGCGGGCACGACGGCTGGCAGGCAGCACGACGGCGATCAGCCTGGTCGCTGCCAGCCTGATTGCGGTTCTGATGATGGCGGTGATGGATCCGCTTCTGACGTTGCTCGGCGCGACCGGCGAGACGCATGCGGTGGCGTGGCGGTTTTTGATGATCTGCATGCCGTCGAATTTTCTGCTGGCGCTGGGCATGTGTTTTTCGGGCACGTTGCGCTCGGTGGGCGATGCGCGGCGGGCGATGTTTGTGACGCTCTCCGGCGGGATTGCGTCGGCGATCATCGATCCGATCCTGATTTTCGGATTGGAGCTCGGAACGGATGGTGCGGCGATTGCAGTGACTCTGTCGCGTGTCGTGTTCTGCCTTGTAGGGTATCACGGCGTGGTGCGTATTCACGATCTGATGCGGAAGCCGACTTTTCTCGAGACAGTCGAGGATCTGAAGCCGATGGTCGGCATTGCGGTTCCGGCCGTGTTGACGAATATCGCCTCGCCCGTTGCAGGTGCGTATATGACGAGCGTGCTGGCACCTTACGGGGATGAGGCGCTTGCGGCCAATGCGATCATCAGCCGGCTCGTGCCGGTGGCATTCGGGACGGTTTTTGCGCTTTCAGCGGCGATTGGGCCGATTTTCGGGCAGAATTTGGGCGCACGCAACATTAAACGCGTGCGTCGGACACTGACGGACGGGCTGATATTTTCAGCGGCGAGCGTGATGGTGGCGTGGATTGTTCTTTATCTTGCGCAGGAGCAATTGATCGCCGTGTTTCATGCAACCGGACGGGCGGCTGATCTCGTGCGGTATTTCTGTGTGGTGCTGGCGGGGACGTGGATGTTCCATGGCGCGCTGTTTGTTGCCAATGCCTCGTTCAATAATCTCGGCGCGCCGGTGCTTGCGACGGTGTTCAACTGGGGCAAGGCAACGATCGGGACGGTTCCGTTCGCGATTGTGGGCGCGCAATGGGGTGGCGCAGAAGGTGCTTTTCTCGGACAGGGGATTGGCGCGATTGCGTTCGGGATTGTCGGCGTGTGGGCTGCGTATCAGGTGATCAACCGGGTCGAGCGGCGCTGGCAAGCACCGGTCAAGGCGCAATAGAGCGGGTCTTAGTCGGACGCTATGGTGGTGGATTGCGACGCCAGATAATGGCTGGCGGCGGGAACCATCGGGATGATCGCGCCGAAAATCGCCAGAGCGAGGATCGTGATGACAACAACATGCTGGATCGCCATGCCGGCTTGCGGGGGCTTCTGGTCGAGGGTCTTGCGGTTCATCGGGGCTTCCTGCGTCTGATCTATGCAGAGCATGCGCGGAAGCGGTTAATGACGTTCTAAAATGCCGCTTTGGCGACGTGGTGATCGCTCGGCATGGTGAACGGAAGGTAACGATCCTCAGAACGTAACGGCGTCGAAGACGGGTCTGATATCCTCTTTCCAGTCGCGGTTGAACCGGGTGATGAGGCGGTCAGCCTGGGTGAGGCCGGTTTCGACGATCGGTTCGAGGACGTCGAGGTAGACGGTCTCGTCGCGGCCCGACGGATCGAGGTGGCGGCGTGCGGAGAGGCCCGAGCGGGCGATGGACATGATCTCACGGGCAATGTCTTGAAGGCCGATCCGTTTGATACGGGCCCGCAAGGCCTCACGCGGGACATCGCGGCGGAGTGTGTGGCGCTCATCCTCCGACCAATGGCGGACGACGTCCCATGCGGCGTTCAGCGCGGTATCATCATAGAGCAGGCCGACCCAGAGTGCGGGCAAGGCGTTGAGCATATCGGCGGGGCCAGCATCGGCGCCGCGCATTTCGAGATAGCGCTTGAGGCGGACTTCGGGAAAAAGCGTCGAGAGGTGGTTGACCCAATCGGCAAGCGTGGCGCGCTCGCCGGGAAGTTTCGGGTTGGAGCCATCGAGCAGGGCGCGAAAGGACGATCCCGAGACGTCAACATAGTCATTGTTGCGCTTGACGAAATACATCGGGACGTCGAGCGCCCATTCGACGTAGCGGTCAATGCTCATGCCGCTTTCGAAGGCGAAGGGGATCATGCCGCTGCGCTGGTTGTCGGTGTCGAGCCAGATAGAGGAACGACGGGATTTGAAGCCGTTCAGCTTGCCCTCGGTGAAGGGTGAATTGGCGAAGAGCGCGGTTGCGACAGGCTGGAGCGCGAGCGAGACGCGGAGCTTCTTCACCATGTCGGATTCGGAGGAGAAATCGAGGTTAACCTGCACGGTCGAGGTGCGATACATCATGTCGAGGCCGAGTTTGCCGACTTTCGGCATATAGGCGGTCATGATTTTGTAGCGCTGCTTCGGCATGACGGGGGTTTCCTCCCGCGTCCAGACAGGGCTCATGCCGAGGGGCAGGAAGCGGATGCCGAGGCGGTCGCCGATTTCGAGCACATCCTGCTGGTGGCCCGCGAGTTCGGCGGCGCCTTCATGCAAGGTTTCAAGGGGCGCGCCGGACAGCTCGAACTGCCCGCCCGGTTCGAGGGAAATCGCGCCGCCGCCTTTCGGGTCGAACAGGCCGATGAGGGCGTCACGGTCCATGATCGGTTCCCAGCCGAGGCGTTCCTGCATGCCTTCGAGCAAGGCGCGGATGCCGGTTTTGCCCTCATAGGGGACGGGGGCGAGAGAACCCGGGCGGAAGGGGAATTTCTCGTGTTCGGTGCCGATGCGGAATTGCCCGCGCGGTTTGCAGCCCTCCTCAAGATAGGCGACGAGCGCATCGCGACCTTCAACGGGGGTCATATCATTCACATCACGAGCCATGGGCACTCAAAAGTCAGAAGGTGCCGAATGTGGCAACCGGGAGAGCGTGCTTACGCAGGATCGCAAGACAAGGCAATCGGAGTCACTGCCAATCTCCCAATGTCGCTTGCGCTAATGCAAACGCTGCGACTGCCGCTGTATCTGCCCGGAGGATACGCGGGCCAAGTGACAGACGTATAACACGTTCGTGCCGCGAAAGGCTCGCACGTTCATCATCCGCAAAGCCACCCTCCGGGCCGATAAGAATTGCGAGCGGGCCTTTCGGGATTGATTTTAGGGTCACCAAGGGGCTTTCGGGCTTGAGCGCCTCATCGCAGACAATCAGGGTGCGGGCGGGGTCCCAATTCGCGAGCAGCGCAGAAAAGGAGATTGCGTCGCCGATTACGGGGACATGGAGAATGCCGCATTGCTCCGCCCCTTCAATGGCGTTGGCGCGCATGCGCTCGCTGTTGATGCGGGTGACCTGTGTGTGGCGGGTAATGACCGGAATGATGCGGCTTGCTCCCATTTCGACGGCTTTCTGGACGACATAATCGAGCCTGGCCTGTTTTAGCGGAGCGAACAGAAAATCAATGTCGGGCTGGCCGGGTTGAGACCGGAGCTGATCGGTTATCGAGAGGGAGGCGGAGCGCTTGTCCTGGCGGTTGACGGTTGCACGCCATTCGCCATCGACGCCGTTGAAGATTTTGATCGGATCGCCCGATTTAAGCCGCAAAACAGTGGTGAGATAATGCGACTGGTCCCGATCAAGCGGCACTTCGCCTGCAGGTGTCAGAGGATGGTCGATAAAGAGGCGTGGGGTACGGTGATCAATATCAGTCAAATTACTACTCATGAGATGATTTGAGTTCAGTGTAGAATGTTTGAAGGGTGCTTCACAACCAGTCCTCAGCGAAAACATTGCTTTCTTCAGTTGATCCGGCAAGCGGCGGACTGGTATGAACAGAGATCGAGCGAATCAGGTGTTCCGATAATGGCGTTTCTTTTATCTCCTTCCAGACTTGGTCGTGCAGCCAAACCGGTATTAATCGCGCTTTTATTGAGTGCGGGAACATCGATGGCTCTTGCGCAAGATGCAGCAGATCCTTGTGCAGCGCTCGGCAAACTTCTCGCCGACCGTGGCAAAGTGGTGCAGAATATTCAAGGTTTTCAGAAAAAGAAGCCGACGGCAGCACAGGCTTGCAATGCGTTCACCTCGCTGTCCAAGCTCAGTAACGCCGCGATCAAGGCGACAGAACAGGATGGCGCGTGGTGCCACGTGCCCGAGAATGTGTTGCCATCGCTCGAGGGCCAGCAGGCGGATATTTCAAAAGCGCGCAGCCAAGCCTGCGGCGTTGCGGCGAATGAAAAGAAGATGCAACAACGCGCCGGGGGCGGGACAGCCAAGCAAGGGCCACTCGGAGGCACGGGAGATATTCTCGGCGGGCCGGTAAAGCTGCCGCAAGGCGCGCTTTGAGTTGCCGGAGAGTTCGCCCGGACAGACGGTTCCTGATGCGCCGCGTGGAAATCTTGTTGACCGTTTTGCGCCCGACTGGCTGAAACCCTTTCTCAGACTCGCACGGATTGATCGACCGATCGGGTGGTGGCTGTTGCTGCTGCCGTGCTGGTGGTCTGCGGGGTTGGCGTCCATTGCGGGACACAAAGCGCTCCCGGATATCGGCCATCTGATGCTCTTTCTCGTGGGTGCCATCGCGATGCGCGGGGCAGGCTCGACGTATAATGATATTGTTGACCGCGAGCTTGACCGGAAGGTTGAGAGAACGCGGTCGCGGCCCGTTGCAAGCGGTGCGGTCAGCGTGCGGGCAGCCCTCGTCTTTGCATTATTGCAAGGATTGGTCGGGTTGGCTGTCCTGCTCAGCCTCAATTCTTTCTCAGTTCTGCTCGGACTTGTCTCGCTTGTGCCGGTGGCGATTTATCCGTTCATGAAGCGGATCACATCATGGCCGCAGGCTGTGCTGGGGTTGGCGTTCTCGTGGGGGGCGCTAATGGGGTGGTCGGCAACGTTCGGCAGCCTCAGTGCCCCTGCCCTGCTGCTCTATGCGGGCGCTGTGGCGTGGACGATGGGTTATGACACGATCTATGCAATCCAAGATCTTGAAGATGATGCGGTTGCGGGAATTCGGTCTACCGCGTTGCTTTTCGGTCAACGAACGCAGATCGCGGTGTCAGGGTTTTATGCGGTAACCGCAGTATGTATTGCCATTGCGCTTTACAGTACAGGCACCGGACCGCTCGCCTATCTCGGTTTGATCCTGTTCGGCGGGCATCTCGCGTGGCAATGCCTCCGGATTGATATCGGAAACGGGCAAGGCGCGCTGGCATTGTTCCGTTCCAATCGCAATGCAGGGCTGATTCTTTTTGCCGGACTGATTGCCGATGGCGTGGGTCGCAACCTGATTGCAGGCTGAGGCTCAGGGGTTCACACGCTTGAGGAAGGCCGTTTTAAGCACAAGGCCTTTGATATTTTCAACGCGGCACTCGATCTCATCCTCGACATCGGTGAGGCGGATGCCCTTGATTTTTGTCCCCTGTTTCAAGGTTGTATTGGTACCCTTGACCTTGAGATCTTTGATGATGTGAACCGTGTCACCCTCGAAAAGTTGAGTGCCATTGCAGTCGCGCACGATTATCGTTTCATCATCTGCCATTGACGCTACTCCAGTCGGGATATGTTGGGGCGACTTCTATCCGCTTATCGAGGAAACGCCTAATCGCCCAATCCCATGCGACCGCCGCGTCAGTCCCGATTGATCGCGACACTCAGTTCAGGCTTTGTGTTGATCGTCTGGAATACGACGCAATAGCGCTCGGTGAGCTTGAGCAGGGTTGCGGTTTGCTCGTCGGTTGCGTCGGTGTCGAGATCGAAGTTCAGACGGATGGCGCGGAAGCCGACCGGTGCATCGCGATCAACGCCCAATGTGCCGCGGAAATCGAGATCACCTTCGGCACGGACGATGCCCTTGCGGAGTGTGATACCGAGGGCCGTGGCGACGGCTTTGAGGGTGACGCCCGCACACGCAACGAGCGCTTCAAGCAACATATCTCCCGAGCAGAGTTCAAGGCCCGAGCCACCGGTTGCAGGGTGAAGGCCGGCAATTGCGAGGGCACGACCGGTTTCGACCTTGCAGGCAATATGGGCTTCATCAAGCTCGCCGCGGGCTTTGAGCGTGATCATCGCTTGTTCCGGGGTAGCTTTATAGGTGTCTTTGAGGGGGGCCTGAAGTGAGCGAAGGGTTGTAGCGTCCATTGTTGTGTCCTTGGGTTGAAAGCGAGTACCGGTTACCACCAAAGCGCGCCGGAGTCGCTTTTTCGTGGGGCTTGAGGCGTGTTTTCCGGCCGCATTGACCGATCCAGTGTGGCATGAATACGCCGTTTTACCTTCTCGAACGGGGCCGTGAGATGATCGCGCGGGCGTTCCAGCGTGACTGAAATCGTCTCGAAAACGCGACCGGGATGCGGCTTCATCACGACGACCCGATCCGAAAGCGTGACGGATTCTTCCACGTCATGCGTGACCATGACGATTGTGGGTTTGTCCTGCTCCCATAAGAGGAGCAAATGCTCATGGAGACTGGCTCGAGTGAAGGCGTCAAGCGCGGAAAAAGGCTCGTCAAGCAAGAGGACTTTCGGACGCGCCACAAAGGCGCGGGCAATGGCGACACGTTGCTGCTGCCCACCGGAAAGTTCGCGTGGCCAACGTTTTCCATAGGAGGCGAGGCCGACACGCTCCAGTGCATTGGCGATGCGGTTGATCCGCTCCGCTACGGGCAGATGGTGTAACCCGAAGCCGACATTGTCCGCGACGGTCAGCCATGGCAGCAGACGGGGCTCCTGAAAAACAATGCCGACAGCGGGATGCGGGCCGGAAATACGTTCGCCACCGACGCTGATAAACCCCTCGCTCGGGAGATCGAGGCCGGCAACAAGCCGCAAAAGGGTTGTTTTGCCACAACCTGACCCGCCGACAATGCCGAGAATTTCACCTGCACCGACGTCGAGCGACACATCGGACAGAGCGCGGGTGCCATCCGAATAGGTTTTATCCAGATGTTTGATTTCGAGAACGCTCATAGCTGTGCCCTCGCTGTATCCTGCCAAACCAAGAGCGGACGCGTCAGCAGAACTAGAAGCGTATCAGCTAATTTTCCCAGAAGGGCGAAGGCGATAATGGCACCGACAATCTGATCGGGGCGGCCCATTTGTTGGCCGTCGACAAGGAGGTAACCGAGGCCTTCGGACGCGCCCATGATTTCGGCGGCAACCACAAACATGAAGCCCAATCCGAGGCCTGCGCGAAGGGCAGTGAGCCAGACGGGCAGAACGGCGGGGAGCAGAATACGACGGGCGGTTTGGAACCGGGAAAGACGAAAGATGCGACCGACCTCGAGCAGTTTGCGATCAATACCGATAATGGCAGACGCGACGCCGAGATATACGGGGAAGAAGACACCGATGGCGATAAGGGCAATTTTCGAGGTTTCGAAGATGCCGAGCCAAAGGATGAACAGGGGTACCCATGCGATTGAGGGGACCGCCCGGAGTGCCTGAAGGGAGGGATCAATGACACGACGAATGGTTTCCGACCCGCCGGCAATCGCGCCTGTAAGGGTGCCCGCAATGGCACCGAATGCGAAGCCGGCGCCGACGCGCGCAAGCGTGGCGGCAATATGGACTTGAAGTTCGCCGCTAACCGCAAGCGCCGCCATCGCAGCATAGATTTTGGAGGGTGGCGGCATGAGACGCCCATCGGACAGGCCGACGCGCACAGCGAGTTCCCACAGAAGCGCGATCACTATCGGGAGTCCGACCCCGGCAAGGACACGGGGATCAGGCCAGCGGGAAGCGCGCACTGTCGTGGGCACAGTTTGCGCAGCTTCCGTTCCTGTGTTGATATGAACGCTCATGAGGAACGATCCTCGTTTCGGTTACGGCTGGACCGCGAGATATTTCGGCTCGATCAGATTTGCAACTGTTGCCTTGATATCGACTGCCGCATCCAGAACACCGGCATTCTGCAAGGCCAAGCCCGCTGCGGTGATGGTCTCGGTTTGCGGCGCGCCAATGGGGCCATGCGTGAGTTCGGTGCGCTCCAATTGGCGTGCGATGACGGTTTCCGGGAGCTTTGTGACGCCGACCAAGGCGTCGGAGAGTGCCTTCGGATTTTGGACGGCAAATTTGCGGGCTTTCTCGTAGGCGCTGATGACGCGTTTGACGATCTCTGGATTGTCATTTGCGAAAGCTTCGCGAACATTCAGGATGCCCCAGCTATTGGCGGCCGCCTTGCGATAAAACAGGCGGGCACCGCCTTCGACTTCGGCGCTCGCCATCAGCGGATCAAGACCCGCCCATGCATCGACATCGCCGCGCTCGAGCGCGAGACGGCCATCGGCGTGTTGGAGGAGCACGAGTTTCACGTCCTTCTCGGTGAGATTGGCTTCGGCCAAAGCGCGGACGAGAAAGATGTGCGGATCTGTACCGCGCGTCACGGCGATGCGTTTGCCTTTGAGGTCGGCGACGGTTTTGATGTCGTCGGATTTGGTGACAAGCGCCGTCCATTCAGGCCGGGAAAACACATAGACCGATTTGATCGGGTTGCCGTTGACTTTTCCGATGAGGGCGGCGGCACCGGCGGTTGATCCGAAATCAAGGGAACCGGCGTTCAGAAATTCGAGCGCCTTGTTCGATCCGGCGGACTGCACCCAGCGAATGGTAATGCCGTCGGCTTTGAACTCCTCTTCGAGAAGTCCTTTATCTTTCAGGATTAGGCTGACGGGATTGTAGGTCGCCCAGTCGATCCGGATTTCTTTGACGGGATCAGCAGCTCGGGTTTCGAGTGCGGCGAGAGAAAGCGAGGCGGCAGCGATGAGTGCCAAAGCATGGCGGCGATTGAAGAATGACATAATAGTCCCCCAAGGGTTGGAAAGGTTGATCCAAGACAGCGGGAGGCGATGAGGCGGGAGTGATCCCGCACACGACGCTTTAGCTGCATTTGTTGATGCAAGACCCGAAAATCCAGCATCGTCGCGCCCAGCAAGCTGTTGCTCAAATCGGCGCTTGTATTTTTAATAATCCGTTTTGTTCTTTATGTCAAACAAAACATCATGCGCTTTTGATTATTCTGTGTATCACATAAATTTTCGTTGAATGACTGAAAAGAAAAGGCGGGATTGCTCCCGCCCTTTCCGAAGTCGCAGAGAACGATTAGCCGCCAATGCAGGTGGCGACGTTATCCGGTGTGCAGCTGTCGAGGCCCGTATAGGTCGGGTCGGTGACTGTCTTGCCTGCCTTGAGGTCCATCATGAAGAACATGGACTTGTAGCCCATTTCGAATGGACGCTGACCAACCTGACCTGATGACAGGCCAGCCTTCAGGAAGTCGATCTGAACAGGGAGGGTGTCGGCAACGACGAGGGCGAGTGCCTTCGACGCGATCTTGTCCTTCACCTTTTCAGCGATCTTCTTGTAGGCTTCAGGCGCAAACTGCGGGAAACCGCCGGTTGGCGTGAAGGCGTCAAGGTTCGGATACTTGCCGAGAATGTCAGCCATCTGCTGGTTGGCGACGAGGAAGTCGTCATTGGTATAGACAGGGCAGCCATCAGCTTCCTTCCAGCCATTCTGGCCGGTCAGCTTCTCGCCTGGAGCCTTGTCGCTCTTCTTGCCAGCGAGCGTGTCGCGGATACCCTGCATACGCTCATTGTGGTTTGCAGCAGCTGCGCCGCCGGACTGGATGCAGATCGATCCGCCCTTTGGCTTGATTGCCTGAACCTGCTTGGCGATGTTGACACCGATGTCATAGTTATAGGTGCCGACATAGGCAGCGCGAAGGCCCTTGTCGAGAAGGTCCGAATCCCATGTGAGAACAGGAATGCCGGCGGCCTTCGCCTTTTCAATCGCCTTGCCCATTGCAGCTGCGTTGGATGGCGAAACGGCGATGCCGTCAACCTTCTTCGCGATCAGATCTTGGACGATCTGGACCTGCTCTTCACCGCCGCCGTGCTCGCCCGGGCCGATGTAGAGGCATTCGAACGCGCCATTGGCTTCCTTCTCGGCCTTTTTGCAACCTGCAAGAGCCTGATCGAAGAACGGGTTGTTCATGTTCTTCGGCACGAGTGCGAAGACATATTTTTTGGCTTGCGCATTACCGGCACCAATACCGGCAAGCAGAGCGCCCGCGACAATCGCGGATGTCAGGAGAATCTTTTTCATCGTGATATTCCTCCAAGAGTTGTTGCCTGTTTGTTTAAAAAGCGCCGATCCCCAAGGCATCAAGATCAGTCGCGCCGTCGCCCACGGACCTGCTCGAGCAGAACCGCAAGAATGATGAAGGAACCGACGAAGGTTCCCTGCCAATTCGAATCCACACCCGCCATGATCAGGCTGTTGCGAATAACTTCAATGAGAGCAGCACCGATGAACGCCCCATAGGCACCGCCCGATCCACCCATGAGATTAGCACCACCGATGACGGTGGAAGCGATAACGCGCAGCTCATAACCCGTCCCGTTCGCGTTGATCGCCGAGCCATTATAGCCGGTCAGCATGACGGCGGCGATGGCTGTCATGAACGCGCAGAGGAGATAGGCCTGAAGTTTGATGCGCTGCACCGGAACACCTGTCGCCTGCGCCGCCTGCTCGTTGCCGCCAATCGCGTAGAGATAACGTCCCCACGCCGTCTGGTTCAAGATAATCGCGAAAATGATTGTCGAGACCACCAGCAACCAAACCGGATTGGCGATGGTGAGAATATCGCCCCCACCGATCCAGTTGAAAATATCGGCGTCGGGGCCGAATTCATAGAGCATTTTATTGCCGGACAAAACGATTGCCAACGAACGAGCGATTGAAAGAGTTCCAAGCGTGACAACGAAAGCCGATAGATTGAGATAGGCGACAAGATAGCCGTTGACGAGACCGACGAGTAAACCTGCAGAAAGGCCGACAAGGCTCGAGAGCCACCACGAATATTCGGCCTGCAGCATCACGCCCGTGGCAACGCCAACAAACCCGATGATCGAACCCACCGACAGGTCAATCCCGCCCGTGATGATTACGGCGGTCATTCCGAGCGCTATAATGCCGACAAAGGCGAAATTGCGGGTGATGTTGTAAAAATTGTCCCAGGAGGAAAAGGCCTCGGGTTGCAAAATGCTCATGACGACAACCATCACGCCGAGTGCGATGGTCACCCAGAAGGATTGTGCGGACAGCAGACGCTGAAAAATGGTCTTTTCCTTGTTGCCAAGGACAGACTCGACCGCGACGCTCGCGGCTGGCTTGGCCTGGCGCGCATCAAGCGACATCGATGGCTCCCGTGATCAGGCCCGTTACTTCTTCAGGCGAGGATTTAGAAATGAGTTTGTCGGCGACTTTTGAGCCGCGGCGCATCACGGCGACACGATCGGCAACTGCAAACACGTCCGGCATACGATGGCTGATCAATACGACCGCATGGCCGGCATCCCGCAGGCGGCGGATCAGATCCAACACTTCCGCGACCTGACGCACGCTGATCGCCGCCGTCGGCTCATCCATGAGCACAACTTTGGGTTCGGTGAGGCGTGTGCGGGCAATTGCGACTGCCTGACGCTGGCCGCCGGACATCTGCACGACAAGATCGCGCGGACGGGTTTCGGATTTCAGTTCGACGAACAATTCGCCGGCCTTTTTGATCATCCGGGCATGATCGAGAAACTGGAACGGCCCGATGCCGCGCTTGAGTTCTCGGCCAAGGAACACGTTTGCGGCGGCTGTGAGATTGTTGCAAAGTGCCAAATCTTGATAGACGACTTCTATACCCTTCTGGCGCGCATCTAGTGGCTTGCTGAACTGGACGTGCTCACCATCGACGAAGATTTCACCTCCGGTTGGCAAAAAGTTTCCGGCAATGATTTTGACTATTGTTGACTTGCCAGCGCCGTTATCACCCATGAGCCCGAGCACCTCGCCGGGATCCAGTGAGAGATCGACGCCGTTCAGCGCACGAATTGCGCCGAAATTCTTGGAAATGTTACGAAGTTCAAGCACTGGCAACGGCGAAGTTCCTCCCGAGGCGGACGATTTTGTCATTCGTTACGCACGTATATCAGGCAATAGATGCCAGTCTTTTGCAATTTGCAAGGTGAAAAAATAATCATATCGAGTTACCCTCATCTGATGCCAGTTGACGAAGAATTGGCATCAAACCCATGAGTTCACTGAAGCGAATAAAGACGACGTCAAAAATAATGCCTTTTTCTACGAATTTTCAGGTTTTTCATGTCAAAAGGTTCCGAATCCGCAAAGGTTCTTCACGAGGCGCCTGACCCGCTGTCCGAAGTGTTGGAAAAGGCGGCGACCGGCTCCGGTGATACAGGACTGAAGCGGCAGGCGATGGTGGCGATTCTGCGCGACCGGCTCGCAACGGCCCGGACGGATGCCGAACGCAAATTGCTTGCCGGAAAAGATGGGTTGGCATGCGTCCGGATGCTTTCCGAGACAATGGACGGAATTATTCGGGCGCTTTTCAACGCAACAATCAAGCATTTGTATCGTGCCGACAACCCGACAACGTCGGAACGGCTCAGTCTTGTGGCGGTTGGGGGCTATGGACGGGGAACGCTCGCGCCCGGCTCCGATATCGACCTGCTGTTCATCTTGCCGACGAAGGTAACGCCTTGGTCGGAAAGTATTGTCGAAGTGATTCTGTATGCATTGTGGGATCTAAAGCTCAAGGTAGGGCATTCCGTCCGAACGGTGGATGAATGTATCAAGGAAGGCAAAGTGGATATGACGATCCGCACGGCCTTGCTGGAAGCGCGTTATCTGACAGGGGACAAAAGGCTGTTTGTCGAATTTCGGGCACGGTTTGACAAGGAAATCGTGGCCGGTACGGCCGCAGAGTTCGTAGCGGCCAAACTTGCGGAACGCGAGACGCGCGTTTCAAGGGCTGGATCGTCGCGTTATCTGGTCGAGCCGAATGTGAAGGACGGCAAAGGTGGTTTGCGTGATCTCAACACGTTGTTCTGGATCACGAAATATGTCTATCGCGTCAAGGACGTCGATGATCTCGTCAAGGTTGGTGTTTTCAGCCTTGAGGAACAGAAGCTCTTTCATCATTGCGAGGAATTTCTGTGGCGTGTGCGGTGCCAGTTGCATTTTGTGACGGGACGGGCCGAAGAACGGCTCTCCTTTGATGTGCAGCGGGTGATTGCCGAGCGCCTCGGCTATGCAAGCCATGGTGGCTTGTCGGGCGTAGAGCGGTTCATGAAGCGGTATTTTCTGATCGCGAAGGATGTCGGTGATCTAACAGCGATTGTGTGTGCTGCACTCGAAGCCCAACACACCAAGCCAACGCCGATGCTGGATCGTTTTGTTCAGCGATTCCGTCGCAAGAGCCACGCCATCGCGCAATCGAAGGATTTCGTGATCGAGAATGAGCGTATCACGGTTGCGCGGAAGGATGTGTTTGCGTCCGATCCGGTCAATCTGGTCAGGTTGTTCCATTTTGCCGCCATTCTCAACCGTGCGATCCATCCGGATGCCACGCGGCTTGTGACCCAGTCTCTCCGGCTTGCCGACGCGAAGCTCAGATCGGATGCCGAGGCAAACCGGCTTTTCGTGGAGATATTGATATCGAAAGGCGCGCCGGAAATCGTATTGCGCCGGATGAACGAGGCGGGACTGCTCGGGCGGTTCATTCCCGAATTCGGGCGTGTCGTCGCGATGATGCAGTTTAATATGTATCATCATTATACGGTCGACGAACATCTGATCCGGTCTA
This sequence comes from Alsobacter soli, assembly GCA_945883115.1. Lineage (GTDB taxonomy): Bacteria > Pseudomonadota > Alphaproteobacteria > Rhizobiales > Beijerinckiaceae > CAIUPE01. Next base: position 11,916 of record CAMCXA010000001.1, on the reverse strand, counting down.
TTGGTGCGTTGACGGAAATCGAGGCGGGGCGGCATGCGGAAGAATTGCCTGTCGCGCATGAAATCATGCCGATGATCAGAAACCGGCGGATCCTCTATGTCGCGCTTTTTCTGCATGACGTGGCCAAGGGACGCCCCGAGGATCACTCGATTGCCGGGGCCAAAGTTGCGATGAAAGTGTGCCCGCGGCTGGGCCTGAACGAGGTGGAGACCGAGGCGGTAGCGTGGCTCATCGAGCATCATCTCGATATGTCGACGGTTGCGCAGAGCCGCGACCTTTCCGACCCCAGTACGATCGAGGCCTTTGCTGCGACAGTGCAAACGCTGGAGCGTTTGCGGATGCTGCTCATTCTTACCGTGTGCGATATCCGCGCCGTCGGGCCCGGGGTCTGGAACGGATGGAAAGGGCAGTTACTCAGAACCTTGTTCTGGGAAACGGAGATAGTGCTTGCGGGCGGGCATTCTGCGATCAACCGCGAGCAAAGGGTGCAACGGTCGCAGAATGAATTACGCCGTGCCCTGCCGAATTGGTCTGATCCGGAACTTGATGCCTATGTGGCGCGGCATTATCCGGCCTATTGGCTGAAAGTGGATCTGCCACGCCGCGTAAAGCACGCGCAATTCTTGCTGGCGGCGGAACGCGACATGCGCACCATGTCAACGGAAGTGGCAACGGACAGTTTTCGCGGGGTTACCGAGTTGACTGTTGCGGCACCCGATCATCCGCGCCTGCTTGCCATCATTACAGGTGCTTGCGCTGCGGCAGGCGCGAATATCGTTGACGCGCAGATTTTTACGACGGCTGACGGTTTGGCGCTTGATACGATCTTCGTGTCGCGGGCGTTTGATCGTGACGAGGATGAACTGCGACGGGCCAACAAGATCGCGACGGGGATCGAGCGGGCATTGAAGGGGGAAATCCGGATTGCGGAAGCGGTTGCGGCGCGCGCTCCTTCCCGAACTGCTTCCTCGAAGGCGTTCCACGTCATCCCCGATGTTGTGATCGACAATACCGCCTCGAACCGTTTTACCGTGATCGAGATTTCGGGACTGGACCGGACCGGTTTGCTGTATGAAGTGACAACAGCGCTCGGAAAGCTGAACCTCAATATCACATCGGCCCATATCGCAACCTTCGGGGAGAAAGTCGTCGATGTGTTTTATGTGACGGATCTGACAGGCGGGAAAGTTGTGAATGGCGGCAGGCAAGCAGCTATCAAACGGCATTTATTGGATCTGTTCGAGGGTTAACATCGAAAAATGACAGATTTTTTGCGTAAATCATGCGCAAAAGGCAATCTACTACCTTGATTTTTAACCTCTGAGACATGATATCCGCCCTACCCTATTAGCAACGAGAATTGATTGCCCCACCATGAGTAATGAAGACACCCAGAATTCGGCAGCGCCCGAGACGCCTGCAACCGATAAAGCAGCAGGAACGGCACCTCCCGCTTCCGAGAAGACGGAAGCAGAGATTCACGCTCTGATTGAAGCGCTGAATGCAGAAAATGCGAACCTGAAAGACAAGGCGTTACGAACGCTTGCGGATATGGAAAATCTCCGCCGGCGGACAGAAAAAGAAATTGCCGATAGCAGGCTCTACGCGGTGACAAATTTTGCGCGGGATGTTCTCTCGGTCGCGGATAATGTGCGGCGCGGGCTGGAGAGTGTTCCAGCCGATGTTGCGGCGGCGGCTGACGGGCCGTTTAAAGCGCTCATCGAAGGTATTGAACTCACCGAGCGTGATCTTCTGAAGACGCTTGAGCGCCATGGCGTCAAAAAGCTTGAGCCGAAGGGCGAACGCTTTGACCCGAACCGTCATCAGGCGATGTTTGAGATTCCGGATGAGAGCCTGCCGCATGGGACTGTTACACAGGTTGTGCAGGCGGGATATGTGATCGGTGACAGGCCGTTGCGTCCGGCGCTTGTCGGCGTCTCGAAGGGTGGACCGAAGCCAACCGGCGCGGCAGGACTGGACGTTTCCGCCTGAGAACGAGTTAGGCGGCGGGGTATGTGACCCGCCGCAATGTCATATTGATCCGGCCCCCCTCTCGGAGCAGGGTTGAATATCCGGGATAAATCCGGTCAATCCCATGAAAAGCAAGGCGGGCAGGTCCGCCGAAGACGAGAACATCGCCCGATTTCAGTTTCAGCGATGTGGTTGGTCCGTCGCGCTCCAAAGTGCCGATCCGGAAAAGGGCATCATCGCCAAGCGACAGGGAGACAACGGGCGCGTCGAAATCGGCCTCGTCGCGATCCTGATGCAGGCCCATTTTGGCCTTGCCACCATAATAATTGACAAGGCAGGCTTCGGGCGGATGGGGATAATCGGCCACATCACGCCAGAGATCGCGGATGGATTCGGGCAGTTGGGGCCATGGATTTCCGGTGTCGGGATGGAGCGCCTGATAGCGATAGCCAGATTTGTCCGAAACCCAGCCGAGAGGCCCGAGATTGGTCATGCGGACGGAAAAGGGCGTGCCCCAGCGCGGCATGGTCGGTTGGAACCATGGCGCGATTTCCAGTGCAGTCTCAAGCTCTGTGACAAGCGCCTCCTGCCCTTCCCGCGAGAGCCAGCCGGGATAGTAATGGACGCCGGGTTGAACGAGCATGAGCCCCTATCATATTTTCTTGTAGTAGATCACTGTGTCGCAGAAGCCACCATCGGGCCACAGGGCGAAATCGGGGATGACGCCCGCGCGGCTATAGCCGGCGCGTTCGTAGAACCGCTCGCCATCGACGCCCGCCGTATCGAGCGTGAGAAGGGTGAGACCACGGCGGTGCGCCTCGTCCTCGGCGGCTTTCAGAAGTGCTGCGCCGAAGCCCTGATTGCGGTGGATGGAATGCACCAGCATTTTGATGATATCGCCGCGATGCGGCTGGTTTGGCTTGCGGCTCGTTATAAGCTGCACGGTGCCGACTGCGCGACCGTTTACAAAAGCTGCGAAGAGAAATGCCTCGCCATTTGCGGCATTTTCCGCGCATTCAGCATAAAAGCCGATGGCTTCGGCCATGCTGAACGGGTTCATGAAGCCGACAGATGCGCCTTTGACGACACAATCATGCAGGATGAGCGCGAGTTCCGGAATGCGGGCGCGGGCTTCATCCGCATCGAGCAGGCGGATCTCCATCAGGCGGACAGAACCTGTTTGGTATCGACGGTGGAGTCTGTTTTGAGGCGGTAGACAAGCGGCACGCCGGTATCGAGTTCCATCGACGGGATGGTGGCAGGGGTCAAGCCATCAAGCACCATAACAAGAGCGCGGAGCGAATTGCCATGCGCCGCCACGATGACGCGTTCGCCGCGCAGAACGCGGGGGAGAATTTCCTGACAGTAGTAGGGCAGAACGCGGGCGACCGTATCTTTGAGGCTTTCGCCGCCGGGAGGCGGGACGTCGTAGGACCGACGCCAGAGATGCACCTGCTCTTCGCCCCATTTGGCGCGGGCGTCGTCCTTGTTGAGGCCCGAAAGTTCACCGTAATCGCGTTCGTTGAGTGCCTGCTCGCGGATTGTGGTGAGCGTGGGTTGGCCGAGTTCGCCGAGGATCAGACGGCAGGTATGCTGCGCGCGGGTGAGATCGGAGGTGAAGGCGACGTCGAAGGTGAGGCCGAGGGATTTGAGGCGCTGGCCCGCGGCTTTCGCCTCGCCAATGCCTTTATCGGTGAGGTCGGGATCCTTCCAGCCGGTGAAGAGATTTTTGAGGTTCCAGTCACTCTGGCCGTGACGGACAAGTACAAGCAAACGATCCATAGATTTCTCCCAATCAGCAGCGGTCAGATATCACCCAGACCAAGCACATCCATCATCGAGTAAAGGCCCGGCTTGCGGCCATGGCCCCAAAGGGCGGCGCGGACGGCACCGCGCGCGAAGATTTCACGGTTTTCGGCGTGATGCGAGAGGGTAATGCGCTCCGAAGCGCCTGCAAAAATCACGCTGTGATCGCCCACCACGGAGCCGCCGCGCAGCGTCGCAAAGCCGATTGTGCCGGGCTCGCGGGCACCGGTATGGCCATCGCGTACGCGGACGGAATGGGCATCATCGAGCGGGATGTTGCGCCCGGCAGCAGCGGCTTCACCGAGCAGCAGGGCAGTACCCGAGGGCGCATCGACCTTCATGCGGTGATGCATTTCGAGGATTTCAATGTCGAAGTCTTCGCCGAGCGTTTGTGCCACGCGCTTGACCAAGGCGGCCAGCAAATTGACGCCGAGGCTCATATTGCCCGAGCGGATGATCACCGCATGACGGGCGGCGGCTTCAAGCTTTGCGAGATCAGCCGGCTGCATACCGGTAGTGCCAACGACATGGACGATGCGGGCTTGCGCGGCCAGAGCGGCAAAGTCTGTGGTGGCTTTGGGAACGGTAAAATCGATGACGGCATCGCTCGCTGCAAAAAGCGGCAAGGGATCATCACTTATGAGAACACCGTTTGCGCCAATGCCTGCGAGCAGGCCTGAATCCTGCCCGATGAACGGTGACCCCTGCGCTTCAATGGCACCGGAAAGCACAGCGCCAGATGTTTCAGCAATGGTCCGCACGAGCATGCGCCCCATGCGGCCACCAGCGCCGACCACGATCAGCCGATTGCCGGACATTCCGACCCCCTTACTTCAATTGATGTTCCGAACACGACAAAACGCGATCCGGATCGTGCGGTCAACCGGCCACGGAACGAATTTCAGCAATAATTGCCTCGGCGGAAGCTTTTGGATCTTCTGCTTGTGTGACAGGACGGCCGATCACCAGATAATCCGCACCGGCCTCGATCGCGTTGGCAGGCGTCATGATGCGCTTTTGGTCGCCGGCAGCGCTGCCGGACGGGCGAATGCCGGGTGTGATCAGCGTGATATCGGGGCCGAGGAGTGCGCGCATGGCAGAGACTTCTTCGGGGGACAGGATCAGGCCGTCGACGCCAATGGCGTGTGCCTGTCTGGCGCGGCGCTCGACCAAATCCTTCACGCCGAGTGCATAACCGGCCTCGACAAGGTCGGCATCGTCATAGGAGGTCATCACGGTGACAGCGAGGATCTTCAGTGAACCCGCACCACGACCTTTGACCGCCGCCTTCATCGTTTGGGGAAAAGCGTGGACTGTGAGGAAGCTAGCACCGAGATCGGCGACCTGTGCGGTTGCCTTTTCGACCGTATTGGGAATGTCATGGAGTTTGAGATCGAGAAAGACCTTCTTTCCGGCATCGGCAAGGCGGCGGACAAATGACAAACCGCCACTATATGCCAATTCCATCCCGACTTTGTAAAAGGTGACACTGTCGCCGAGACGAGAAACCATGGCTTCGGCGGAAGCGAGGTCGGGCACGTCAAGCGCAACGATCAGGCGATCGCGCGGGTCGATTTTCGGCATTGATCGCGACTCCAGAAATCCGCAATCAGCTTTGCGGAAGCTTCGATATCACCTTCGAGCGCAAATCAGCACCAAGGCGATCTGTGCGTTCCCTGATTCGACGCATCAAAGCAAGGGCCGAACGGCGTGTCTGACGGATATGCGGGCCATCGAATCGGCGATAGATCCAGACGCGTGCAGGCGGCATATTTCGCCAGACACGGGAGGAACGTTCAGCAATGAAACCACGTGCGCGCAACGGGATGGGGGAGATGACCGCATAGGTGAATTGAATGAAGGGAGCTCCCTTTTGCAACACATTGAATGCGTCACGCAGGAGGCGAAGACGTATGGACTCAGGCTTTGTGATCAGCGGCAAGCCCGAGACAATCGCCGCAACTGTGCCGAACAGAAGCGGATCAACCGCTTTCTGAAGTGCATAGGCGTCGCCCTGAACAACCAAAGCTTTCGGAAATCGGTGGCGTAACAACGTGCAGAAATCGGGATCAAACTCGATCAGAATGAGTCGCTCTTCGGCGATACCACGTTGCAACAAAGCATCTGTAATAACGCCGGTCCCCGGACCAAGCTCGATTATCGGGCCGCTGCGGTCAGCATCAACGTAGCATGCCATCATCCGGGCGAGATCAGCACCCGACGGGACAACTGCCCCAGTCAGAAGGGGCTTGTTGAACCATGTACCGATGAAGCGGGCATTATCAGCAAGCGCACGACCAAACCGGGCAGCGGCGTTGGTGTTCTGAGAAGCTGCTTTTGAACCGTCATGGCGTTTCCCGCGCCGTTTTTCGCCCAAGCTTGGCAATGATCGCCTCCAGATCGGGATAAGGGGTTAGAAAATAACGCAGGCGACACTTTAATCGTTCAGTTCGTCAATCATCATTACCCGAAATGAAACTCTTCATCTTTTCGAAAAAACCAGCCTGATCGGCGGCGTTGTCCGTGCCGCTATCGTTTTCAAGTTCACGCAATAGTTCTCGCTGGCGAGCCGTCAATTTCTGCGGTGTCTCGACGACAACCTGAACATAGAGATCACCCTTTTCGCGCGAACGCAAGATGGGCATTCCCATTCCCCGCAGCCGAATCTGGCGCCCTGTCTGGGTGCCTTCCGGAATTGTGACCTGTTTCATCTCACCCCCGATGACGGGAACATTGATGTGACCTCCGAGGGCGGCCACCGTGAATGAAATAGGCACCATGCAATAGAGATCGGCACCATCGCGACGGAGATAGGCATGTGGTTGAATTGATAGAAAAATATAGAGATCGCCGGAGGGGCCGCCTCTCAGCCCCCCCTCGCCTTCGCCGCTCAGGCGGATCCGGGTGCCATCCTCAACGCCTGCGGGAATATTGACGGAAAGCGTGCGTTCTTTCTTGGTCCGCCCCGCACCGCCGCATTGGCGGCAGGGATCATCGATGATCTCGCCGCGCCCCTGACACCGCGGACAGGTGCGTTCGATCGAAAAGAACCCCTGACTGGCGCGAACACGGCCATGACCACCACAGGTCGGGCAGGCCTTTGGTTTGGAGCCGGCCTTTGCGCCCGTTCCTCCGCAAGGTTCGCAAGAAATTGATGTGGGAATTGTGACGCTGACCGTCTTTCCGGAAAAGGCGTCATCCAATGAAATTTCAACGCTGTAGCGAACATCTGCACCGCGCTCGCGACCGTTGGATTGGCGTTGACGTCCACGGCCGCTGAGATCGCCGAAGAGGTCTTCGAAGATATCGGACATTGAGGCCCCGAAATCTCCGGTGAAGCCCCCAGCCCCGCCTCCACCGCCCTGCTCGAATGCCGCATGACCATAGCGATCATAGGCCGGGCGCTTCTGCGGGTCGGAGAGAATTTGATAGGCCTCGTTGAGTTCCTTGAATTTTGTCTCTGCCTCGGCATCGCCTGCATTGCGATCCGGGTGATGCTGCATCGCAAGCTTGCGAAAGGCCGACTTCAGCTCGGCTTCGCTCGCCGTCTTCGCCACGCCAAGAACATCATAATAATCGCGCTTGCTCATCTTCAGACCATTACCGAACGATTAGGGCTCAATCGCGCTATATCCAAAACAAAAAGCACCCGGCGCCTTTCGGCACCGGGCGTTTTATCGATTCGGAAAGATTTTGCAATCATGACCGAGCCTTATCAGGCCCGCTTCTTCTTGTCATCGTCGCCGACTTCACGGAATTCGGCATCGATCACATCGTCCTTGTCGGCATCATGCGCATCAGAACCAGCATCATCATCGCCTTCGCCCTGATCCTGCTGGTTCGCATACATGGCTTCACCCAGCTTCATGGACGCCTGCATCAAATCATTCGTGCGTGCCTTGATGGCTTCAGGATCTTCGCCGGCCAAAGCCGTCTTCAAAGCCTCCATCGCGGTTTCGATCGCACCCTTCTCAGCTGCACCGACTTTGTCACCAAAATCCGACAGCGATTTCTCGGTCGAATGCACCAAGCTCTCGCCGTGATTGCGGGCTTCGACCAGTTCGCGACGCTCTTTATCCTCGGCGGCGTGGGCCTCGGCGTCCTTGACCATCTTTTCGATCTCGGCGTCTGACAGACCACCAGATGCCTGAATGCGGATCTGCTGTTCCTTGTTCGTCGCCTTGTCTTTTGCTGACACATTGACGATGCCGTTCGCGTCGATATCGAAGGTTACTTCAATCTGCGGCACACCGCGCGGAGCTGACGGCAGACCGACGAGATCGAACTGGCCGAGGCTCTTATTGTCCTGCGCCATTTCGCGCTCGCCCTGGAAGACGCGGATCGTCACAGCCGTCTGATTGTCTTCAGCGGTCGAGAATATCTGGCTCTTCTTGGTCGGGATCGTGGTGTTGCGGTCGATCAGGCGGGTGAACACGCCGCCCAATGTCTCGATGCCGAGCGAGAGCGGGGTTACATCAAGCAGGAGAACGTCCTTCACGTCGCCTTGCAGAACGCCCGCCTGAACGGCTGCGCCAATGGCGACGACTTCATCCGGATTGACGCCCTTGTGAGGCTCCTTGCCAAAGAAGTTTTTCACCACTTCCTGAACCTTCGGCATGCGGGTCATACCGCCGACGAGGATCACTTCGTCGATGTCACCGGCCTTCAGGCCAGCATCCTTGAGTGCCTTTTTGCACGGTTCAATGGTGCGCTGAACGAGATCGTCAACGAGAGCTTCGAACTTCGAACGGGTGAGTTTCAGTGCAAGATGCTTCGGGCCCGTCGCATCGGCCGTGATGTAGGGCAGATTGATTTCGGTCTGGGCTGCAGAGGAAAGCTCGATCTTGGCCTTTTCGGCTGCTTCCTTGAGGCGCTGCAAAGCGAGCTTGTCCTTTTTCAGGTCAATGCCCTGCTCCTTCTTGAACTCGTCTGCCAAATATTCGACGAGGCGCATGTCGAAATCTTCACCGCCGAGGAAGGTGTCACCGTTGGTGGACTTCACTTCGAACACGCCATCCCCGATTTCAAGGATGGACACGTCGAAAGTGCCGCCGCCGAGATCGAAAACGGCGATTGTGCCTGTCTTGCGCTTATCGAGGCCGTAAGCGAGCGCTGCCGCCGTCGGCTCATTGATGATGCGCAGAACTTCCAGACCCGCAATCTTGCCGGCATCCTTCGTCGCCTGACGCTGGGCGTCATTGAAATAGGCAGGAACCGTGATGACGGCCTGGGTTACTTCCTGACCGAGATAGGCTTCGGCCGTTTCCTTCATTTTTTGCAGAATGAAGGCTGAAATCTGCGAGGGAGAATAGGATTTACCGCGTGCCTTGACCCATGCGTCGCCATTGCCGCCTTTGACGATGTCATAGGGAACCAGTCCCTTGTCCTTCTGCGTCATCGGGTCGGCATAGGTGCGGCCGATCAAACGCTTGATCGCAAAGAATGTTGCTTCAGGGTTGGTAACGCCCTGCCGCTTGGCGGGCTGGCCGACCAAACGCTCTTCCGAGTCTGTGAACGCGACAACAGACGGGGTCGTCCGCGCGCCTTCCGCATTCTCGATCACTTTCGGTGTGGTACCATCCATCACCGCAATGCAGGAATTCGTTGTTCCGAGATCAATACCGATTACTTTAGCCATGGTCTTCCCCTATCCTAGCGAGATCGTCGGGCCCCGAAGCGGCACCAACTCTGGCCAACGCGACGAGAACATTCTCCGCGACAACCGATCTCCGAAAGCATGAGGCCGCAACGGCCTCGTTTGTGGCAGGTATATAGGGGGGTGATCCGCACGCTTCAAGGAGCGGATGTACAGCAATTTGCGAAAATCACCGTTCATTTGTGTTAAATCAAGAATCAGGCCCCGAAATTTGCCCTGCCTCCCAGCCGAGGATCGCCCGTTTGCGGGTCAATCCCCAATGGTAGCCGGTCAAAGCACCGGATTTTCCGATAATGCGATGGCAGGGCACCACAAAGGAAATAGGGTTTCTGCCTATTGCCGCGCCAACGGCACGTGCCGCTTTCGGCTTGCCGACTTGGGACGCAATATCGGAATAGGTGGTCGCCGCACCGAAAGGAACATGGAGCAGTGCCTTCCAGACGCTGATCTCGAAATCCGAACCGATCAAGATGACTTTGAGCGGCGCGTCAGGCCGCCAAAGATCAGGTGTGAAGGCGCGTGCCGCGAAGGGGGCGGTGAAGGCGTTGTTTTCAATGAACCCCGCTTTGGGCCAGCGCCGCACCATATCGGCGAGTACTGCTGCGCGGTCACCCTCATCGACAAAGCCGATACCGGCAATGCCCCGTTCGGTGCAGACAATAATGGCTTCGCCGAAGGGAGAGGGATGAAATCCGTAGTGAAGCGTAAGCCCCGCGCCGCCTGCCTTCCAATCCCCGGGTGACATGGCCTCATGTGTGACAAAGAGATCGTGCAAGCGCGCAGGCCCTGACAGGCCGAGATCAAGCGAGGCATCGAGGATGCTGGCGGAGTCGCGGAGCAAACGTCTGGCGTGATCTATCGTGATGGCCTGAAGGAAGGCTTTCGGCGACAGGCCCGCCCAGCGACGGAACAGATGATTGAGATGGGCGGTGGAGAGGTCGACATGGTCGGCAACGGCGTCAAGCGAGGGCTGGTCGCGCCATGTTTCAAAAATGAAAGCGAGCGCGCGGCGAACCTTGTCATAATCGGTCATGGCGCCGAGGAGCGGATTTTCTGCCTCGCCATCTTGGATCAGGGTCACTGAAGTTTTCATATGCCGGATGCTCCCCGAGTTGCATCGCCGATTATAGGCCAAGCGGAGGGCTGCACCACCCGAAAACGCGGATCAGGATTTTGAATAATCGGGGCCCCGTTTGGCCTGCGTCAAGGCCGCGGACAAACGCCGCCACAGAGCGTCCTTTTCGTCAGGAGATAAAAACTGGCCAATGGCGACTGCCTCGCCACGCGAAACAAGAGTGACACGCTGGACCCCGAATTCATCGTGGACATCCCGCGTCAAGCGCGTCCAAAGCGGGTTGAAATGCCACTCCCGAACCTCGCCCGAGGGATCAACCTTCCGGAGCAGGATATCGAAGGGGCTGATATTCAGATGTTCTACGCTCTTGGCTGCGTTGAAACTGGAACGCAGGGCAATGTAGAGCAGGATGGCATCAAGACCGTAAAACCCTGCAACCGGCCAGAACCCCAGCACAATGAAGGGAATGCTCGCGATGAAACTTGCGATAGCCACCAAAACCATCACCAGCCTGAACCCGCCAAGTTGTAACGACCGGTGCGGGCGGAGACTGACATCGAGAAGTGTTTGAGGATCAGGTTCGGCCATGATGATCAATACCGGATGGCTTGCGGAAACAGTGTGATGATATCTATAAACTATTCCCTATGGCAAAAACATCCAAACAAACAATAGTCAAAGCGGGGCGGATTGCCGCGCCGAAAAAGGCCTTGGCAAAGCGCAGAACGGCGAAGGGGCCGAGCACTCTGCCACCGGAGCAAATAGAGGAAGTTTTCCGGCGGTTTCATGCTGCGGAACCCGAGCCAAAGGGCGAGCTCGAGCATGTGAACGCGTTCACGCTGCTTGTCGCGGTTGTGCTCTCGGCGCAGGCGACGGATGCGGGCGTGAACAAGGCGACGCGCGCTTTGTTCAAAATCGCCAACACGCCGGAAAAGATGGTCGCGCTCGGGGAGGATGAAGTCCGCGAGCATGTGAAGACGATCGGGCTGTTCCGCAACAAGGCAAAGAACGTGATTGCCTTGTCAAAGGCGTTGATCGCGGATCATCAGGGAGAGGTGCCAGAGGATCGTGACGCACTGGTGAAGCTGCCGGGCGTTGGCCGGAAAACCGCCAATGTCGTGTTGAATATGGCCTTTGGTTGGCCGACCATGGCGGTGGATACGCATGTATTTCGGGTTTCGAACCGGATCCCGCTTGCCATCGGCAAAACGCCAGAGGCGATCGAAAGCGGGCTCGAAAAAGTTATTCCGGCGGCTTATGCGCTGCACGCGCATCATTGGCTGATCCTGCACGGACGTTATTTATGTAAGGCACGCGCGCCGGAATGCTGGCGCTGCCCGAACAAGGATTTGTGCCGGTTCGAACCGAACACGCCGATGCCCAAGCAGAAAAAAGAGGTGGCTTCCTA